>JBGQDD010000103.1:0-9398 GCA_041495665.1 Candidatus Acidiferrum sp. | reverse complement strand
GCCGTTTTTTTTGCGCGGTAGCAAACCTCCGTTCGTGGCACTCAGGAAAAAATCATGCCCGCGTAGCCCACGACCGCGCTGCGATCGCCGGACACGTCCGCGGACGTCGCATACTTCACCAATTCTGATTTTTTCACACCCAGCGCGTTCAGTGCCGTGAGCATGGCCGCCGCCGGTCCGAGCCCGCACATGGAAATGTCTTCGTTGCGGCAGGCGTCGTAGAGTCCGCGTGGTGCCAACGCCAGCAATTGTTCGATGGCTTTGCGGTCCTTGATGCGCGTGGTGGCGTCATCCTCGTAATGATTCAAGTCCGAGGTCGTGAGCAGCAGCACGTTCTCTTTGGAAGTCTCGAGCACCCGTGCGATTGCTTCGCCCACGCTGACCAGGGATTCGAATCGCACGGTTCCCAGAGCCACGGGAACAAAGGTGAAGTCCCGCGCCAGCACCTGAAGAAACGGCACCTGCACTTCCAGCGAATGCTCCGTGCTGTGCGCCACGCTATCCTCGCGCAGCAACGGGCAAGCTTTTTTCAGCGCTTCCGCCAGCGCCTCGTCAATCCGCGCGTCTCCCAGCGGCGTGCGCCAGACGCCGTTCGAGAGTATCGCCGCCGGCGCACCCCGCGGATGATGCCGCACGCCGAGAATGATAATTTTCCTGGGGAGCGCAATTCGCGCGAGGACCGCGCCGGCCACGTGTCCCGAATAAACGTACCCGGCGTGCGGGACCAGGCACGCCCTTACCGAAATGGGCGATCGGCCTGGATCGATGCTGGTGTATTTGCGGATGAGCGCTGTGAGTTCCGCAGGATCGGAAGGATAGAAGCGTCCGGCAACCGCAGGCTGGCGAAGCATCTTGCCGCTCCGCGAATCAAATGGGCTTCGAGGGTTTCCCTTTGACCTTGTGCGCTTTCGTCGTATCGGGTTCGTAAAAAACGGTCACTTTGTCGCCGTACTGGTAGCCGCCCTTGTCGACGATTTTCTGCATTTTCGCGGACGCCTCTTGCGAAAGGGGGAACGTCCTGATGGCCATGTCGTTCCCTTTGGCGCGCACGGTGATCTGCGCGATGTTCGCGTGCATCACGAAGCCTTCAAACTTATCAAGTCCGGTGTGTTTTGGCTTTGGCTTCACCACGCTGACGATGATCGGCACCGCGGTATCAACGATAATCGGCACGGTCGTCGCCGGAGACTGCGCTGCAGCAGGCGAGGAAAAAACGCCCGCCGCCGCAAGCATCAGCGGTAATCCGAACCCGGCAACTTTGACGATTTTCTTCATTCAGGGTCGTCCGTGGCAATCCGCAAGGACTTAAGAAATCGCACGTCCTGGGGCGTCATGGCCAGCCGCGGGGCCGGCTTTTTGTCATTCTCTTCCAAAAAAGATTCCTGATCCACTTGAATCCGCAGCGACTCTAGGAAGTGGCGGTCCTGCGTCGTCAGTCTTGCCGCCTCAGCCGCAGCCGCATCGCGTTTTGCCAGTCCGATGGTCGCGTCCAGCTTCAGCACGATGTCGTAACCGTGCGCGCGCACTCCGGCAATTGCACCCGTGATGCGGTCGGAATCGGACACCGTGTCATTGATCGCGTGTCCCAGTTCACGGAGCAAGTTTTTCAGGTGATCGTCGAGTTGCAAGGCTGGCTCTCCCTTACTTCTTTGGCCATTCTAGGCCCACGTATACTTTGATACAAGAGAGCTTCGCTCCGTTGTCTCTAATTCGTCCACAGTACCTTCGTTCAGGTTCCATGGCCCCCAAGTTGAGCGAAACCCGGCCCCGATTCCTGATGTCCGCCGAGTTTTGCGTTAAGATGCTCTTATGTCAACGGCCGCAAGAGCAGCTACCGCGCCGCAGCAGCAGGGCGGTTTCCGGCGGCTCTGGCGCGTGATGAGGCAGCTATTTCACGAGGTCACCGGCGCGGTATTTGCCGTCCTCGCGCTGGCTTGGCTCAACGCCGCGCTGCGCGCCTGGACGCGCGACGTTGCTCGCTGGCTCATCGGCATCGCCGTCGCCGTGGCGCTGCTGTTTCTGTTTTTCGCCGTGACGTCGTTCCGCAAAGCCAGGAAGTTGTAGCGGCCTCGACCCGGTCGGGGGCGCTTTTGATGTTCGAGCTATTCAAGAGCCTGTTCATTTCATGTCCGATACGAAAGCCAAATCCGCCACACCGGCCGAACGCAAGGAGAGATTCACCACCCTCTCCGGCATTCCGCTCGAGCGCGTCTATTCGCCACACGCCCTTGTGGACTCCGCGCCGGAGGAATCGATCGGTTATCCGGGAGAATATCCTTTCACGCGCGGTATCTATCCCACCATGTACCGCGGACGCTTCTGGACCATGCGCCAGTACGCCGGCTTCGGTAGCGCCGTCGAATCCAACCAGCGCTATCGCTACCTCCTGAGCAAGGGCCAGGCCGGTCTTTCCATCGCTTTCGACCTGCCGACGCAGATCGGCATGGATTCAGACCATCCCCTCGCCCTCGGTGAAGTTGGCAAAGTTGGCGTCGCCATTGATTCCCTCGAAGACATGGAGACGCTCTTCGACGGCATCCCGCTCGAAAAAGTTTCCACCTCGATGACCATCAACGCCACCGCCGCCATCCTGCTCTGTCTCTACGTGGCCGTTGCGAAACGGCAAGGCGCGAGCCTGGGCAAACTTTCCGGCACCGTGCAAAACGATGTTTTGAAGGAATACATCGCCCGCGGCACGTACATCTATCCCGTGCGCCCGGCCATGCGCATCGTCACTGACATTTTCGCGTGGTGCCGCGACAATCTTCCCAAGTGGAACACCATCTCCATCTCCGGCTACCACATCCGCGAAGCCGGTTCGACCGCCGTTCAGGAAGTCGCCTTCACGCTCGCCGATGGCATCGCGTACGTCCAGGCAGCGCTCGACGCCGGACTCCGCGTCGACGAATTCGCCCCGCAGCTTTCCTTCTTCTTCAACGCCCACAATGATCTTCTAGAAGAAATCGCCAAATATCGCGCCGCCCGCCGACTGTGGGCGAAAATTATGGCGGAACACTTCGGTGCAACAGATCCGCGCTCTTTGATGCTGCGTTTCCACGCGCAAACCGCTGGCTCTTCTCTTACCGCGCAGCAACCGGAGAACAACATCGTCCGCGTGGCGATTCAGGCGCTCGCCGCCGTGCTCGGTGGCTGCCAATCCTTGCACACCAATTCTATGGACGAAGCGCTTGCGTTGCCCACCGAAGACGCCGCGCTGATCGCTCTGCGCACCCAGCAAATTCTCGCTAACGAGACCGGTGTCACCAACACCGTCGATCCTGTCGCCGGCTCCTACGCCATCGAATCCCTCACCGACAGCATCGAATCGCTTGCGACGGCCTATCTTTCCAAGATCGAGAAGATGGGCGGAATGTTGCGCGCCATTGAAGTCGGTTTCATCCAGGGGGAGATCCAGAAATCGGCTTACGAGTTCCAGCGCGCCATCGAGAAAAAAGAGCAGATCGTCGTCGGCGTGAACGATTTCATCGCGGAAGAACCCCGCACCGTTCCAACCCTCCGCATCGACGCCGAAATCGAGCGTACCCAAATCGCCCGCTTGAACGCCCTGCGTGCCAAGCGCGACTCTGCCCGCGCCCAATCCGCCCTCGCCGAACTCCAGCGCCGCGCCGCCACCACCGAAAATCTCCTCCCCGCCATCCTCGCCGCCGCCGAAGCCTACGCCACCGTCGGGGAAATCTCCGACGCCCTGCGCCGCGTCTTCGGCGAATACCAAGAGTCTGTTATCATCTGACTGCGCGGCGGAAGGAGCGCTTATGGATTTTCGTCTTCCGTTGCCGCAACTTCGAGTTTCTTTACTTTTGTTTCTTCTATTTCTTGTCCTTCTCTATCTCTTCTTGCCACCGTTGGGCTTGGCTGTTTGTCCAGTACCGCAGATCAAAGCCAATGGGGAATTCTTCAAAGCCTACGTCGTATTCGTAGGCACGGTGCTTTCAATTCGAACGGTACCTGACAAAGGGAATGATCTGGGTGGCTGGTTCTATCGCTTGCGGGTCCAAGAAACATTTCGTGGCCCAGTTCGCGGTGAACTCACCGTGTTCACGGAAAATAGCAGTGTTCGCTTTCCGCTCGAGCTTAAGCGCGACTATCTCCTTTTCGCCTACAAACAGCCGCACCGGTTGGAAATCGACAGTTGTGGTAACTCCGCGCTGCTCTCCGATGCAAAAGACTCAGTGCAGAGACTTAGGAATCTTCGCGACGGAAAGCAGCCGGCTGAAATTGAAGGATGGGTCGCAGCAGAGACCGGGGGCATCGACGTCTCTGGGATCACGATCACCATCAAGAGTCGCTCAAGAGATTACACGGCTGTTACGGACAAGGACGGGTGGTTCCGCCTCATCGCGCCGCCTGGACGCTATCACGTGGATTTTAGTTCTCACGAGTACTACTTGAATGGGGCTGACTCTTATTGGTATGAATCAGATAACTTCGTGTTGCACCCCGGCGAGTGTGCTTCTCTGCAATTCGTTTCTGTGAGGCACCTGACCAATTAGCGCGGACTGCCGCCTTATCGCCCAGGCTGCTTCTCCGCTCGCGCTATAGTATCCTTCCCCTACAGAAATCCCGGGATTCACTATGAAGCTCATTCTCGCTTCCGCTTCCATTCGCCGCGCCGAAATCCTTCACGACGCTGGTTTCTCCTTCACCGTGCTCTCTTCCGCCGTCGACGAAACACCTTACTCCGGCGAATCTGCCCACGATCTCGTGCAGCGTCTGGCCTTCGCCAAAGCCGAACTCGTCGCCGCACGCGCCGTTGGCCCGGCCATCGTCATCGGCGCCGACACCGAGGTCACCCTCGAAGGCCACATCTTCGGCAAGCCGCGCTCGTCCGACGACGCTCGTCACATGCTCGAAAAACTTTCCGGCCGCACACACGCCGTCGTCACCGGAGTCGCCCTCATACGCCTTCCCGACGCCGAGCGGCTCACTTTCGCCGAATCCACACTGGTGCAATTTGCCACCCTCTCCGCTGAAGAAATCTCCCGCTATCTTGCGACCGAGGAGCCTCATGACAAAGCCGGCGCCTACGCTATCCAGGGCCGCGCCGGCCGCTACATCCCCCGCATCGAAGGCTGCTACTTCAACGTCGTCGGCGTGCCCCTCGCCCACCTCCAGCACGCCCTCACCGCCCTCGGCTGGTCCGAAGACTGATCCGCAATTCTAAAAAGGCTGGAATTCGAGAAAGCCTCAGGTCTGAAGACCTGAGCTACAGCGGGGATCATTCTGCACCGAGGGGGAGGAAGTATTGTGTGCCTTTGACGGGCTCCTGGAGGCGGCGGAGGAGGAGCTGGAGGTCTTCGCTGCGCTCGACGAAGTCGATGTCGGAGGTGTTGATGACCAGGAGGTCGGAGGCCGCGTAGCGGAAGAAGAAATGTTCGTAGGCGCGGGCGACTTCCTCGATGTATTCAGGGGCGATGTGGGATTCGTCGCGGGAGGCTTTTTTGGCGATGCGGGCGCGGAGGACTTCGGGCTTGGCCTGGAGATAGATGACCAGGTCGGGAGCGGGAATGTCCGCGGTGAGGGCTTCATAGTAGCGTTCGTAGAGCTTGAGCTCGGAGTCGTCGAGATTGAGATTGGCGAAGATGCGGTCCTTCTCCATGAGGAAGTCGGAGAGGACGGGGCCGGGAGCTTCGACGGCGAGGGCTTCGCGGAGGCGCTTCTGGCGCTCGATGAGGAAGTGCATTTGGGCGCGCATGGCGGAGCCGGGCTTGGCTTTGTAGAAGTCGGCGAGGAAGGGATTGTCCTCGCAATCGTAGATGCGGCGGGCATGCAGACGTTCGGCGAGGATGCGGGCGAGGGTGGTTTTGCCGACGCGCAGAGGTCCTTCAATGACGATGAAGCGGGGAGGCTGTGGAGTGCGCTGCGGAACGCGAGCGCGCTTGGCGGCGGAAGAGTCGTTGCCGGGCATCGTTTCGTGTGATCCAGCGGTGGCAGGGATCAACGAGCGGATTATAGCAGAGTCGCGGACAGAGTCATCTGCGGTTCGCGTGTTCCCGATTGGCGGAACCGCAACGCCAGAAATGTAAAAATATTTTCACATTTATGGCGTAGTACTGCCGTTTGAAAAGTGGCAAACGGAGGAGCTAAAGGGACGTACTAAACAGAATGTGACCAATGGGCCAGTGTCACCTGACCTTTTGACCAGTAAAGTGGCGGTATTGCGAGTGGGGACGGACTTGCAAGACCCACGGGCAATACTGAGGTGGCCAATGGTCATTGCAACGCTTCTCCTGCTGTGTTCCATCCCGCAGATGGACGACACGGCTAAGATGGTCAACGACTCTCCCGCAGTGTTTTCCGATAGCGCGACAAAAGAATCTACTCTCGTCGCAGCACTGCCTTCCGCGCCAGCACCCAAAGTGAAAGCCGATCCGGAGCCGATCACTCCGAACCTCGCGGCGCAGCCTTTTCTGCCGGTGAAGCCAGTGTTTACGCGGCCGCGCGAGACGCCCCGGCAAAGGAAGATGTGGTATGGACTGGCGATCGCCGGACACAGCGGAGCGGCTTTTGATGCCTGGTCAACGCACCGGGCGGTGGCCGGCGGCTACGGCCAGGAAGCGAATCCGTTTCTGCGCCCGTTCGCAAATTCAAACGCGATTTATGCGGCGACGCAGGTGAGCCCGGCGTTCATGGACTTCCTGGGCAAGCGCATGATGGTGAGTCAGCATGGCTGGGTGCGGAAGATGTGGTGGTTGCCGCAGGCAGCGGGCGCGAGCATGTCATTTGTGTCCGGCGCGCACAACGTCGGCGTCGTGCACTAAGAGTTCCCTCAATACCCCCAACAGAAAGCGCCCCGACCCAGTCGGGGCGCTTTTGTTTTTTGGCAGGCGCAAACCTTTCGCCGCGTGGACAAGTAGAGGCTATTTGCCAACCACGACGATGACGAAAGAGCCCGGCTTCATTTTGCCGCGGCGTTCGCCCGGAGCAGGAGGATCGAAGTCGGCGGCCGGGAGGAAGATATTGTGGGTCTTGAGGTCGAGACCCATGGTGCGGGCGGACTTCCTCGTGGGGACATTCTCGACGACGGTGTACTTGTCCGGCGAATCTTCGTGGATGACCGTGAGGTTGCCATCGCCGCAGGAGGCGAATACGTAACCGGTCGAGGGCTCGAAGGCGCTGGCATCTGGGCCATCACAGATGGCGGGAGTGGCGACGACCTTGCCGGTATCCGCGTTCACGACGGCCATCACTTTTTCGTCGCAGACGGAAAACAGGCGGCGATTGGCGAGGTCCATGGCAAGGCCAGAAGGCGATTTGCAAGGCGCGAGCGGCCAGTGATGAAGTTCCTTGAGGCTCGCTGCATCTAGATGATGGAGCTCGGAGGCATCCTCGTTGTTCACGAAGATGCTGCCCTTGCCGTCAGCGACGGCGAATTCGGGCTTGCCACGCAGATCTATCGTGCCGGCAACCGTGCCATCCGCGGCGTTGATTGCGGTGGCGTTTTTGCCGCGGCCGTTGAAGGTGAAGACACGCTTGCTGACGGAATCGTAAAGGATGGCGTCGGGATTGGCGTCGGTTTTGACGGTGCCAAGGGACTTCAACGTTTTAAGGTCAAAGATGGTGACATCGTTCGAACGGCCGTTGCTGGTGAAGCCGCGACCGAGGTCGGAAGCGATGGCGATGCCGTGGACGCCTAGAGTGTCAGGTATGTCGCCGACGACGGCGTAGGTGTCCGCATCGAGGACGACGACGTGCGTGCCATGCGAGACGTAGACGCGGCGGGCGTCACTATCCACGTAGACGTAGTCCCAACCACTGTCGCCGCCGATGGGGATGGTCTTGATGACATGATAGCCAGAGCCGGCTGGAACTGGTGCAGCCGCGCACGAGAATGCTACCGCAGAAAAGATTATGGCAACTGCGAGTGAACCTAAGATGGTGAGAAGAGTGAAACGTTTACGCATAGTTTTTTCTTTCTTTGAAATTCAGTCCTTTGCCTGAGCCTGGGTACAACTACCTATATAGCGACGAAGATAAACGCAAGATAAATGCGAGGCGATTGGTTACATCTTTGATTTGTGCTGTTCGAACCAGCCGGCAATATACAGCATCTTGGCGATGTGGTGGCTGGGGCGGCGGCTGATGCCGTGGGGCTCTTCGGGAACGCGGACGAGAACAGTTTCCACGTTCAGAAGTTTGAGCGCTTCGTAGAACTGCTCGGCTTCGGAAATGGGCGTGCGATAGTCGGCTTCGCCGGTCATGACCAATGTGGGCGTTTTGACTTTGGCGACGAGGTTGGTGAGCGAGCGCTGCATGTAATTGTCGGTGTTGTCCCAGGGAAGACCGGGGAACCAGTATTTGGTAATAAAGGGGATGTCGGAGGTGAGAGCGAAGCTGTACCAGTTGATGACCGGATAGAGCGCAGCGGCGGCGCGGAAACGCTCGGTGTGCTCGATGGTCCAGCAGGTGAGGACGCCACCGCCGCTGCCACCGGTGACGAAGAGATTGTTGGTGTCGATGTAGCCCTTGGCGATAACGGCGTCGACGCCGCTGTTCAGGTCGTAAAAATCATCGCCCGGGTAGGCGTGGTGGATGAGATTGGCAAATTCCTCGCCGTAGCTGGTGCTGCCGCGGGGATTCGTATAGAGAACGACATAGCCTCTGGCGGCCAGCACCTGTTTTTCGAAATCAAAACGGTCGCCGTAGTCGGCGAAAGGACCGCCGTGAATTTCAAGTACAAGAGGATATTTTTTGGAAGGATCGAAATCCGGCGGGTGGACGACCCAACCCTGTAACTTGCGGTTGTCTTTTGATGATTCGAACCAAATCTCATCGACGTGGCCAGGTTTATTTTGTGTGAGCAATTCCTGGTTGAGCGCGGTGAGAACCTTCATGGCTCCCATGTTGGAGATGGCGATATCGCCGGGATTGTCCGGCCGCCCATAAGTGAGGGCGATCATGCCGGTGCGGGCGAGGGAAAAGGTGCCGCTGCCTCCTGCGCCCGTCGTAGAAGCAAGATGATCGGCAATCTTCTTAAAAGCGCCATCGACCAAATAGAAACCGATCTTGGAGTCGCCCTGATCGTCGTAACGGAAGAAGACGCCGCTGTTGTCGGGAGCCCATTGCGGGTCCTGGATATCGCGGTCGAGTTTGTCGGAAAGAGAATGCGAATTTGTGCCGTCGCGATTCATCAGGTAGAGCTTGGTGGTTTGGTGACCTTGATAGCCGTCGTCGTAGCCGGTGTAGGCGATGAGCTTACCGTTGGGAGAGACTACGGGTGAATTGTCGGGGCCTTTGCGACTGGTGAGTGGGCGGAGTGATCCATCGGCCACGCTGAACTCGTAGACTTCGTCGTCGAGGAATTCGTGATCGGATTCGGGATGGCGATTGACGGAAACGATCAGATACTTGCCATCGGGTGTCCAGGAAGCGCGATTGGG
>JBGQDD010000102.1:0-9407 GCA_041495665.1 Candidatus Acidiferrum sp. | reverse complement strand
GATACCACTTTAGCGGGCAATCGAAACCGGGAGAAAATAGGCGCCAACCTATTTCAGACCGATCGACTATCTATTGTCAGGAGTTCCGACCTGATTCATGCCCGCTTAGGTAGCGGCAATGCTGCGCGTTCGCGCACATTTTCGAAATAGTGCAGGAACGGCTGAATGGTGTGGATTTCCATGGCGGCCTCGCACCTAAGAATGTTCCATCAACGAAGCTGATCGCAAGAGCTGGCGCGCGCGAATGGCGGAGACCGTGGCTCCGGTGTAGAGCACGGCCAGCAGCGCATACGCCACCACCAGGCCCGCTCCTTGCGCCACCCATCCCAGCGAAAAACTCATGAAAAGCTGCACCACCGTCGTCAGAATCGCCATCGCGGATTGCGTCCGCCCCATGAAATGTCTCGGCACGATGGTCATCAACGAAGACTGCGCCACCACTCCGCCAAGCGCGCGGCAGAATCCAAACACAACCTGCATCATTACCGCACCGACGAGAAACCCGACGAACGGCGTCGCCATGTGGCCCGCCGCGAGTCCGGCACACGCCGCAACGTACAGCGGCATGCGCAACGCCTGCGGAAGCTGGCTTGCAATCAGTCCTCCTATAATCGCGCCGGTGGCCCAGCCTGCTTCCAAAAAGCCCAGTCCCCGCGGCCCGGCCCGTAGAATATCGTTTGCCAGCGCAACCAGAACGACATTCGCGCTTACCACTCCTGCCATCATGATGGCATGCGTGATGCCCAACGCGCGCACCAGCGGCTGCTGCCGCAGGTAGGCGAAGCCTTCCTTCATGTCGGCATAAACGGCCAGGGAAAGCCCGGCTTCCGCGACCTCCGGATTTTCCGCGGTTTCCAGTGCCTCGGCGGTTGCTTCGGTCGCTTCACTATATTCCCGCGGATGTTTCTGACTGTCTCGCGGTGAAACGTATCCGCGGCGCACTCGATAGAGGCAGTAGGAAGACACAAAATAAGTTGCGCCATCGATGGCCAGAATCCCAGCGATCCCGGCCGTGTTGTAGAGGAAGCCGACGCAAGCGCCCGCGATGAGCATCCCGCTCTGCACGCCGACCAGCACCGCCGCATTCGCCCCGGTGAACTGGCTGGACGGAATCACCTCCTGCACCAGCGCGTTTACGGTCGCCCAGTACATCGCGGAGCCGGTGCCGGTAATCAGCGTCATGGCGTAGAGATGCCAGAGCTGCAGATGGCCGCGCCACGCGATGTAAGCCGTGGCGAGAACGAAGAAGGCGCGCACGAGGTCGAGAAGAACGCCGAGGTAGCGCCGGTCGATGCGATCGATCAGCACGCCGCCAAGAAACGGCACGAGCAGTCCCGGCAGGGTCATGACGATCACTTGCCCGCTGACTTTCACGGTCGAGTGCGTGGCCGTCAGGATGTACCAGCTCACGCCCGCGAAGTTCATCCCGCTGCCGAAGAGCGAGATAAACATGGCGAAAGAGAAATAGCGGAAGCCGCGCTGCGCCCAGATCAGCTTCCAGTCCACTCGATGTGTTGCGGGGGTTGCCATGGAACCTACTAGATTACTATCCTAGCCGCGCCCGAGGTGGGACTCGCGTTCCTGACTGTCCCAAATCCGAACCTGTGTTCTGGAGGAATTCCATGGGGAACGAAGCCAAATGCCTGGTGCGATTCGGAAAGCAGCAGTCGGCAGGGAAAGCCTTGCTCGAAACGAGCGAGATTCTTTTCCGCGGCGAGTTCCGGCTGAAAATTCCCTTCTCCACGATCAAATCAGCGAAAGCCGTGGATGGTGAACTCCGTTTGCAGACCGAGGAGGGGCTCGCCGTTTTCCATCTCGGTGCGGTCGCCGAGAAGTGGTGCGACAAAATCCTTCATCCCAAGTCAAGAATCGAAAAGCTCGGTGTGAAACCCGGAGCCAGAGTTTCTTTGCTCGGCGAGTTCGATCCGAAATTTATCGACGAACTGTGTAAACTCACTAAGTCCGTGAGCAAGAGCGGAGTTGCACGCGATTTGGAATGGATCTTTTTCAGCGCTGATTCGAAAGAAGACCTCGGAGACCTGCCGAAAATATCGAAATCAATGAAAGGCGCCGCCGCCCTCTGGATCGTTTATCCCAAGGGCCAAAAGCACATCACCGAGAACGATGTTCTCGCCGCCGGCCGCAAGGCCGGACTGAAAGATGTGAAGGTCGTCGGGTTTTCCGCTACTCACACTGCACTGAAATTTGTAATCCCTCTCGCGCGACGATAGCCGCTATCATTTTGCCCAGCGAACATCCGACTGAGTTTCGTGTTTCGCCCTTCTACTTTCGTGTTTAATATGGCCGCATGAGCGGATTGCTCGAAGTGCGAGGACTAACGGTGGAGTTGCCCACGCCAGCGGGATGGGTCCGGCCCGTAAACGAAGTTTCGCTGCGCATCGCTGCGGGCGAATCGCTGGGGCTGGTGGGTGAATCCGGCAGTGGAAAGACAATGCTGTCCCTGGCGCTGATGGGTTTGCAGCCTCCTGGTGCGCGGGTCAGCGGCGAAGCTTCACTTGCGACAGGAGCATCTCCGAAAAATCTGATGAAGTTAAGCGAGCGCGAATGGCGCGATGTTCGCGGCGGAGAGATCGCCATGGTCTTTCAAGAGCCGATGACCTCGCTGAACCCGGTGATGCGCATCGGTGCGCAAATCGAAGAAGCCATCCGCGCGCATCAGCCACAACTGAAAACCGGCGAAGTAAAACGCAAGACCCTCGATTCCTTACGGCTCGCCGCCGTCCCCGAACCGGAAACCCGCGCGGACCAATTCCCGCACCAGCTTTCCGGCGGTTTGCGGCAGCGCGCGATGATTGCCATGGCGCTGGCCGCGGGGCCACGCCTTCTGATCGCGGATGAGCCCACAACAGCGCTCGACGTCACCGTGCAAAAACAAATCCTGGATCTGCTGGACCGCCTCCGCCGCGAACTGCAACTCGGTCTGCTCTTCATCACGCACGACCTGGGGGTCGTTGCTCAAGTGGCCGAGCGCGTCGCCGTGATGTACGCCGGACGCATCATCGAGGAAGGGCCCGCGCACGAAGTTCTGGCAAGTCCGCGCCACCCCTACACGCAAGGCCTGCTGAAAGCCTCACCAACGCTCAAGCGCGGCGCGCTAACGCCCATTCCCGGCGCGGTTCCTCAGCTCACGGCGCTGCCGCCCGGCTGCGCGTTCGAACCGCGCTGCGAACTTCGCCGCGGCGAATGCGCTGCCGCGATCCCCGCGCTTCGCATCATCGCCAGCGATCACGCCGCGCGGTGCATTCTGGTCTGATGGAAACTCTTCTCACAGTGCGTGAATTGCGAAAAACCTACCAGCGAGGCGGTGGTGTTTTTTCTCAAGGAACTCGCGGCGCGCGCTTCACCGCCGTCGCCGGCGTGAGCTTTGAAGTCGCCGCCGGAGAGACGTTTGCCATCGTCGGCGAAAGTGGCTGCGGGAAAACCACGCTGGCGCGCATGCTCCTGCGGCTGATCGAGCCCGACAGCGGTGAGCTCCGTTTCGCGGGACGCGATCTTCTCAACATGCGCGGAGAAGAATTGCGCTCGCAGCGCCGCCAGATGCAGATGGTGTTTCAGGATCCCTTCGCCTCGCTCAACCCGCGGATGCGCGTCGGCGAAATCGTGGCCGAGCCTCTCGCGATTCATGAGCCCGGCCTCTCCGCGACGGACCGCCTGGCGCGCACCACGGCGATTCTTGGCCGCGTCGGCTTAAATGAAGATGCCATGCCGCGGTATCCCCACGAATTCTCCGGCGGGCAGCGCCAGCGCATCGGCATCGCCCGCGCTCTGATTCTCCAGCCCAAGCTCATCGTCGCCGACGAACCCGTCTCCGCCCTCGATGTCTCCGTCGGCGCGCAGGTTCTCCTCCTGTTGCAGGAACTCCAGCGCGAATTCGCGCTCACCTATGTTTTCATCTCCCACAGCTTGCCCGTGGTGGCCCAGGTCGCCACTCGTATCGCCGTGATGCGCGCCGGGCAATTCCTGGAAGTGGGCGACGCCGAACAGGTGCTCCACCAGCCAAAAAGCGCCTACACCCGCGAATTGCTGGCCGCCGTCCCCGAACTCCCCCGCACCTGAGCGCCTCTTCTCCGACTCCTTCTTTTCTTGCTGCTGGCCTTTTAACTTTCAACTTTAGACTGTCAACTTCTTTTTCTCCGCGCTAGAATCCCCCCGCTGAAATATTCCCCGGTCCTCGTGCGTAGTCCCTCTCAGAAGGCGGAATTACGCAACTTTGTGGTGGAGGAGTCCTCGATGGCTACAACCCCTATTCCTGCGCCCGAGGCGCAAGCTTCGATCAGTTCGTTCGGCCGGATTATCGGCGTTTTCTTCAATCCCAAGCCCACCTTTGCTGATATCGCTCAGCGTCCTAGTTGGATTGCCCCAATGCTCGTACTATTCCTGATTTATATGGGGCTGAACATCGCACTTGTGCGGCGCGCCGATTGGGTAGAAGTGTCCAAGGAACAAATCGCCAAGAGTAAATTTGCGTCCAGACAGATCGATCAGCTGCCCGAAGAGCAAAAATCACGCGCGTTCGAACAGGCCGCCGAGCGCGGCAAAATTGTCCGTTACGTGCGCGGTGTGATTGGCTGGCCCCTGCTCACCCTGTTCTTGACGGCTGTTTATCTGGGAGCGTTCAAGCTTCTCGGTGGTGCCAGAACAAATTTTGCAACTGCCTTTGCTCTCACTACGTTCGCGCACTTGCCCATGGGCTTGAGGGAACTCATCGCCATCCCCGTGACGTTTCTCAAGGATCCAGCCTCGATTGATCCTGAGAATTTCCTCGCTTCGAATCCGGCAGCGATTTTCGGAAGCGATTTGCCGACATGGCAGATGGTGCCACTCGCGTCGCTGGACCTCTTCGGAATCTGGGCGATGGTGCTCATGGCTGTTGGTTTTTCCGCAAGCGATCCGAAGAAGTTGCCGTTCAGCAAATCGATTGGGATTGTTTTTGCTGTGTGGATTGCCTTCATCCTCTTCTTCACGATGCTAGCGTGGGTTTTCTCGTGATACGCTGCTGAAATTGTGTTTTCCTTCGAAGTCTTGAGGGCGGATCCTACGGGCGCACGCCGTGGCCGCCTGTCCACGCCGCATGGCGCAATCGAAACGCCAGTGTTCATGCCCGTGGGCACGCAAGCTTCCGTCAAAGCCCTCACCCAGGCAGCGCTCGAAGTGCTCGGCGCGGAAGTCATTCTCGCAAATACCTATCATCTCTATCTGCGCCCTGGTCACGAGTTGATTCGCAAACTCGGGGGCCTGCACCAATTCATGTCCTGGCCGCGCGCCATCCTCACGGATTCCGGCGGCTATCAGGTCTTCAGCCTTTCCGAATTGCGAAAAATGACCGACGAAGGCGTGCGCTTCCGTTCCCATCTCGACGGCTCGGAGCATCTCCTCACCCCGGAAAAAGCGGTGGAGATTCAGCTCGCGCTCGGTTCGGACATTGCCATGGTCCTCGACGAGTGCATCGAAACACCCGCGCCTCGCGAGAAAGCCGAAGCCGCCGTCACGCGCACAACGGAGTGGGCTCGGCGCGCGCGCCTCTATTTTCAGGAATGCGCGCGACGTAACGGAAATCTCAGCCAATGGCAATTCGGCATCGTACAGGGCGCGACGTTTGCCGATTTGCGTCGCGAAAGTACGCGCCAGCTTCTCGAGCTCGATTTTCCTGGATACGCTGTCGGCGGCCTCGCCGTCGGCGAGCCGCACGAAACCACCTGCGAAATGACCGCCGAAGCCACCGCGCTGCTGCCCAAGGACCGCCCGCGATATCTCATGGGCGTCGGCCGCCCCGAACAAATCGCCGACTACGTTGCCCTCGGCATCGACATGATGGATTGCGTCCTCCCCACTCGCGCTGCGCGCCACGCCTGCCTCTACACCAGCGAAGGCCGCGTCCTCATCAAGAACGCGCGTTACGCGCAGGATCAGCGGCCCATTGATCCCAATTGCACTTGTTCCGTCTGCCGCCGCTACTCTCGCGCCTATCTTCGTCATCTCTTCGCCGCGGGAGAAATCACCGCCGCGATCCTCGCCACCCACCACAATGTCCACTTTTACCTTGACATAATGCGCCAAATCCGCGAGGCTATCGAGTTTGGGAACCTAGCGAATTTCTCATCAGGGATGCACGCGCGCTACGCTGCGGGACCAGCCTGAACGAGCTTGAAGCTCAGGCCGGAATTCATCCCGACCGGGTCGGGAGGCTTGAGGCCTTTTAAATCCGAGAGGCGCGCGATCCATCCGCGGGGCACCAAAAGTCGGCCGCTTTGCGGCCGCCCATCAAGCAGAGAAGCTGGCGGAGTTGGGGAGCGGGTGTTGACCGCTTCGCGGTCACCGTTGATTTGACCGTTTTGCGGTCATACGCGACAATAGTTCCTCGCGGCTCGGTGTTTCTCTTTTCGGTAAGGTGAAACGCCCAAAGGGCTTTTCAGAGTCTTTCGATGTGGGAAGTCTTAGCTAAGAACTAAAGACTAATAACTAAGAACTGAGTCGAAAATAATGATGGCAGCGACGATTTTTCAGATTTCTGGCAGCGGGGGCTTTGGCGGCTTCTTGATCCCGCTCGGTCTCATGTTCGCCATCATGTATTTCATGGTGATCATGCCCCAGCAGCGCCAGCGCAAGAAGGTACAGGCCATGCTCGCGGAGCTCAAGGCCGGCGATAAAGTGATCACCAGCGGCGGCATCCACGGCACGATTAGTGGTATCGATGGCGATTCGGCCATTTTGAAAATTTCCAGCGAACCGCAGGTTAAGATCCGCGTCTCACGTGCGGCGATTGCTCAGGTGGAGGCATCGGAAGATGCAAAATAAGCCCACCCTTCGCCGGACTACACGTCTTACTTTCTGACCATGAACCCCAATCTGAAGTGGAAAGCGCTGTTTATCTTCGCCGTCATTCTGCTCTGTATCTATTTCCTTTTCGGCTACCCGGTATTCCCCACCTCGCTCGCGCAGATCAAGGACAATTTCTCCAAGCAGATCAAGCTCGGTCTCGACCTCCAGGGCGGCACGCACCTCATCCTCCAGGTCCAGGTCCAGGAAGCCATCGCGCAGGAGACGGACACCACCGTGGACCGCCTGACCACCCTGCTGCGCTCAAAAAATATTCATTACGATGAAGTGCGCCGCGACGACGACACGCACATCCGTGTTCGCAACGTGGATTCGTCTCAAGTCTCGGATTTCCGCGACCTCGTGACCCAGCAATACAACAATGTCTGGGACATGACGCCCGCTGCCGGTGATCCCTCCGGCTACACTCTGACCTTGCGCCCCGGCGCCATCGCCCAAATCCAGGACTCGACGTTGACGCAATCGCTCGAGACTATTGCTCGCCGCATCAACGCTCTGGGATTGACCGAGCCGACCATCCAGCCCCGCGGGGGCCGCAATGCCAACGAAATTCTCGTCCAACTCCCCGGCGTAGGGGACCCCGGTGAGGCCAAGAGAGTGATTCAGGCCGGTGGGCAGCTCGAGCTCAGGTTGGTCGAAGACCCCAGTACCTTCCCGTCCGTGGCCGCTTACATGGCACAGCATACCGTTCTTCCGGCAGGCACCGAACTGGTTAGAGGCAGCGTGGAAGGCCGCAACTCCACCGGACTTCCCGACAACAGTGAGGTTTGGTATCTTCTCGCCCGCGCCCCGGCCGTCACCGGCCGCGACCTCCGCAGCGCCATCGAAAATCGCAATACCGCCAATCCTGGCATGTGGCAGATAAACTTCACTCTCTCGCAGGAAGCTGCCCCGCGCTTCGGGAACTTCACTCAGCAAAACCTTGGCCGCCAGATGGCCATCGTTTTGGATCATCGGGTGACTTCCGCTCCCACCATCCAAGGTAAGATTGAGGATAGCGGCGAGATTACCGGCAATTTTAGCCAGGATTCCGCCCACGAGTTAGCCTTAACCCTCCGCGCTGGCGCCCTTCCTGCCTCCATTAAATATCTCGAGGAGCGCACCGTCGGGCCGTCCCTCGGTGCCGATTCCATCCGCCACGGTGTCCAGGCTTCCATTCTCAGCCTCGTCGTCGTGATGCTTTTCATGCTCGTCTATTACCGTCTCTCCGGCGGCAATGCCGTGCTCGCTTTGCTTCTCAACCTCGTCATTCTCCTTGCCTTCCTGGCCTTCTCGGGGGCCGTTCTCACTCTGCCCGGCATCGCCGGTGTTATCTTGACCATCGGTATGGGCGTGGATTCAAACGTTCTTGTGTTCGAACGCATCCGCGAGGAAATGCGCAACGGCAAATCTTCCGCTGCAGCCGTCGATGCTGGTTTTGACAAGGCCTTCCTCACCATCATCGATACGCACGTGACCACCATAGTTTCGGCCGCTT
This sequence comes from Candidatus Acidiferrum sp., assembly GCA_041495665.1. Lineage (GTDB taxonomy): Bacteria > Acidobacteriota > Terriglobia > Acidiferrales > UBA7541 > Acidiferrum. The sequence continues at coordinate 1,072 of JBGQDD010000102.1, read as the reverse complement.
TCCTGGGCGTTTTCGGGACCGGCCCGATTCGTGGCTTTGCCATCACCCTGGTCGTTGGCTTGATCGCCAACGTTTTCACTGCGATCTACGTCTCGAAAACGATTTTCCAGTATCACCTGACCAAGATGGACCGTCAGGCCGAATTGAGCATTTAGGGCGTACTAGAACTGCTGGGGCGAATGTCCCACTCAAATTCAAACGAGTGGGCTGTGGGTTCGCGGCGTGGATTCCTCTACCTTAGGTAGATGGCTTTCCGCCGGGAACATTCCACACCACCCGGTGTCTAAGGAAGGGAAGCAAAGGTCGCATGATCGAGCTCTTCAAACAGCCCAATATTGACTGGATGGGCAAAGCCAAGTATTTCTTTGTCTTAAGCGGCATTCTTCTCCTCGCTGGGTGGGCCTCGATTTTCTTCGGTGGCGGGATTCGCTACGGAATCGATTTCAAAGGTGGCACCAACGTGGATGTTCGCTTCGCGCAGCCTCCCAACGTCGACAAGCTCCGCAGCGGCCTCGCCGCGCAGGGGCTCGGAAACACTGAAATCCAGAGCATCAGCGACATCGCCAATCCCAATTCCAACGAAGTTGTTATCTTCGTCGAGGGCAAGGGTCAGGACGAGCAGGCTCTCCAAGCCAGCAGGGAGAAAGTGCTCGGCGCGCTGAACGCCACCTACGGAGTTTCGGCATCGGACAAGGCCGATTTCAATTCCGCCACCCCGGCTTCGCTCGCTGCACTGCTTACGGAAAAAGATCCTCTGATCCTTTCTATCAACGTCGGCGATCGTTACCAGCAGCTATCCAAGAAACTTCTCGAGTACCGCGACAAAAACTCCAACGGCGTGCTCACCAATTTCGATGACCTCTCGAAAGTCGATGGCGTGACCGCACCGGTCCTCGCCTCCGTAAAAAACAGCTTCGCGCTCGGGCCTTTCGCCATTCGCAACGTCGAAGTCGTCGGCCCCAAGGTTGGCGCCGAGCTCCGCAAGCAGGCGATTTTCGTTACCCTCTATGCTTTGGGCGGCATGCTGGTATATATTGCCTTTCGATTCCAGGGCGGTGCCTCGGTTGGCCAT
>JBGQDD010000101.1:0-9413 GCA_041495665.1 Candidatus Acidiferrum sp. | reverse complement strand
TGGCATCAAGTACAAAGCGAGCTACGGCAGCTCGGCATTGCCTTCGATTGTGGCGCAAATCGAACAAGAGCTCGAAGTTGTGCAGCTCGAAAACGTGCCACCGCTGCCGCCGAGAAAAAACCTGATTCAGCCTCTGGAGCCGCGCGCGCCGTACCTCGACACCCTCGAAAAACTGGTCGATTGGCAACGGCTGCGCGACGCGAAGTTCCGCTTCGTCTCCGACGTCATGCATGGCTCGGCCGCGGGCTTGCTCGTCGAACTTTTCCGGCGCAATGGCGTCGCCTGCGATGAAATTCGCGGCACGCGTGACCCGCGCTTCGGCGGCGTGCATCCCGAGCCGATCGAGCCGCATATCGAAGCCTTGCGACAAGCGGTGCTCGCTGGAAAATACGACGCCGGCTTGTGCGCCGATGGCGATGGCGACCGCATCGGCGCCATCGACCGCGACGGTTCGTTCGTGAATCCTCACCAAATCTTTGCGCTGCTCGTCTGGCACCTCGCGGGGACTCGCAACTTACCGGGAGACATCGCCAAGACTTTCTCCGTCACGAAACTCATCGACAAGCTCGCCGCCAAGTTCGGCCGCACGCTTCACGAAACGCCTATCGGCTTCAAATACATCTGCGAGCTGATGCTCGAGCAGAACATTTTGATCGGCGGCGAGGAGAGCGGCGGCATCGGCACGAGCCTTTACATCCCCGAACGCGACGCCACCGTTTCCGCGCTTTTCCTCGCGGAATTGATGGCCTGGCACGGCAAATCGCTTGGTGAGCTGCTCGCCGTGCTTACTGCCGAGTTCGGCGAGTATCATTACGGCCGCGTGGATCTCGATCTGAAACCCGGCCAAAAAGAAAAAGCCCTCGCTCTCTTTTCGAATGGCAAGCTGACCCGTATTCTTGACCTGCCGGTGGTGCGCCGGGAAAACATGGACGGCATCAAGCTCTATCTGGGCGATGCCGGATGGGTGATGGTACGCGCTTCGGGAACCGAGAATCTTTTGCGTGTCTACTGCGAAACCTCCAGACCCGAAACGACTCGCCGCGTTCTCGAAGCGGTAACTCAAATGGTTCACAATCTGTAGGTGCATTCATGAAAACGGTCAATCTGAACGAAAAATTCGCCCTCTTCTCCGACTACTGTAACCCGCGTGTCATCGGCGAGGTGAACGACTGCCACGTCAAAGCAGTGAAGCTGAAGGGGGAGTTCATCTGGCATCATCACGAGAACGAGGACGAATTGTTCTTGGTTGTAAAAGGTACTCTGCGGATGAAGTTCCGCGGCCACGAGGCGGTCGTCAGCGAAGGTGAATTTGTTGTCGTGCCCCGCGGCGTCGAGCACTGCCCCGTTGCTGACGAGGAAGTCCACATCATCCTGATCGAACCAAAATCGACGTTGAACACCGGCAATATCACCAACGAAAGGACGGTCGCCCAGCTCGAGCGCATCTGAAATCTGCTCCCGCGGCGATCTACGACCAGCCATGGAACACCGCTTCTACACGCTCGACGTTTTCACCAACAACCGCTTTGAAGGCAACCCGCTCGCCGTATTCACCGACGGCGACGGACTTTCAGACGACCAAATGCTCGCCATCGCGCGCGAAATGAATCTTTCGGAGACGGTCTTTGTGCAGAAGCCGACGAAAGAAGAAGCGCTCGCCCGATTGCGCATCTTCACCACAAAGGAAGAACTCAAGCTCGCGGGTCATCCCGTGATTGGAACCTGGTTCTTGCTCGCGGAGCTGGGCGTCGTTCCCGCGCAGGACGGCGGCGTCCACATCCTGCAAGAAACCGGAGCCGGCGTCTTACCGGTGGAGATACGCTTCAAAGATGGCCGCCCGCAGCGCGTCACCATGACCCAAAAACAAGCGATCTTCAAGCCCGCGAAACTCAACAAGAAGAAGCTCGCCTCCGCGTTGGGAATTTCGCCGAAAGACTTTGACCCCAAACTGGAACCTGAGTTTGTGTCCACCGGCATATTCAACCTGATGGTGCCACTGCGCAATCGCGCCGCGCTGGGCAGAATCGCCATGAACATGAATGAACTCCTCCGCCTCCAGGGCAAGAACGCGACGATGGCTTACTGCTTCGCGCTCGGCGGCAATGGCAAAGCCTTCTCCCGCGGCATGCTGCCCTGGGAACTTTATGAAGACGCCGCGACGGGCTCTGCCGCCGGTTCGCTGGGCGCGTATCTTGTGCGCAACGGAAAATTAGCACCGGGCCACACTCTGAGCATCCTTCAGGGCGTGGAAATGGGACGCCCGAGTCACATCGAAGTAGAAGTCACGCAGAGTGGAAAGAAACTGGTTCCGCGCGTGAGCGGCGCCGCCGTGAAAGTCTTCGAAGGCACCATCCGCATCTGAAGTAAATCATTTCTTGGCAATGAAAAAAGGCCGCTCGGGAAATCCGAACGGCCTTCTTTGATTTTTTCCGAAACTAACAACTGAAAACTAAGAACTGCTTTTAATGCCCGTGCTTGTCGTGGCGCAGATCCTTGCGATCCTTGTGCAGGTCTTTCTTGTCCTTGTTGATGTCCCGCTGATCCTGGTTGCGATCCTTGCGGTCCTTGTTTAGGTCCGTGCGATCGTGATTGATGTCCTGCTGATCCTTGTTCCGGTCAACGCGATCCGCGTGGATGTCCTTGCGGTCGGCGTGGGCTTGTGTGCTGTTGGCTCCGTACTTCTTCATATCGCTGGCAAGCTCAGACTTGTCCTTGTTGATGTCGCGCTGGTCCTTATTGCGGTCCGCACGGTCCTTGTTCAGGTCCGTGCGATCGTGATTAATGTCCTTTTGATCCGCGTTGCGGTCGGCGCGGTCTTTGCTCAGGTCACGCTTGTCGTGATTGATATCGCGCTGATCGGCATTGCGGTCGGCACGGTCTTTCGCCAGATCTTTCTTGTCGTTTCGAATGTCTTTCTTGTCGTTCTGAATGTCCTGCTGCTGCGGAGTCGGATCTGGGCTCTGGGCATACGCACCACCGGCTAGCAAACCGGTAAAAGCAATCGCGAGCACACCTCGACGGACCAAATTTTCTGTCTTCATGGTCTTCTCTCCTATTGAATTGATTCCTGAACTTACCACCACACTTACAAAATCAAACACCGGGTGCGCCGGAAAGTTTCGCTACCCCACGCACGGGTTCTTGTGGAAGGACTTGAGAACAGCAGAAATGATACAACTAATTTGTTTTCAGTGACTTATGGACGGCGTCGAGGACCCCGTTCACAAACGCCCCGGACTCTTCGGAGGAAAACTTCTTCGCCAGATCGACAGCTTCGTTCAGCACGACCTTGGCAGGCGTTTCACCCTCTCTCATCTCATGAATCGCCAGCCGCAGAATCGCGCGATCGATCGCCGCCATTCGTTCGAAGCGCCAGTTGTCAGCATGCCCAACGATCAGGGCGTCGAGTATGGCAACATCCTCCGCCGCACCTTCAAATAGTTTGTTCGCGAAAGCGCGCGTCTTGTCCGCCGCCTTGGCACTCTTCCAGAATTTGGATTCCAGCTTGGTGAAATCCTGCTGGCTCATGTCCCACTGGAACAGCATCTGCATCGCAAATTCGCGGGATTTTGTACGGAGAGACACGTTATTTGCGCCGGTGCTTTCCGGCAGGTGCCGCTTTCGAATGAGCGCCGCGAAGCTTGCGCGACAACTGCGCCATTTCGATGGCGGCGAGCCCCGCTTCGAATCCCTTGTTCCCACCCTTGAGTCCCGCGCGGTCGACGGCCTGCTCCAGCGTGTCACACGTCAGCACACAAAAAATGATTGGCAAGTCGCTGTCCATCTGCGCGAGCTGCAATCCGCGCGCAGTCTCCGAGCACACGTAATCGTAATGCGTGGTTTCGCCGCGCAGCACACACCCGATGGCGATTAGCGCATCGTACTTCCCCGTCGCCGCCATTTTTTTCGCGGCCAGCGGCAATTCGAATGCTCCTGGAACGTGCACGACATCGACGTCTTTGCTGGCCGCTCCGCTTCGCTCCAGCGCATCCACCGCCGCGGAAAGTAGCCGCTCGGTGATAAAACTATTGAACCGGCTCACGACGATCCCAAATCGAAAACCCGCCGCGCTCAGTTCACCGCTAATTTTCCCGGGTTGCAATTTTTCCGCCATCGCTCCTGTCGTCGCTCCCGCTTCTCCAATTCCCTTACTTCCTCTATTTCTTTTACTTTCCTTTGAACTGCGCCGGCCTCTTTTCCAAAAACGCCTTCGTCCCCTCGCGCATGTCTTCGGTCGCGCAAGCCACTCCGAAAAGTGTCGCCTCCAGGAACAATCCCTCTTCCTGCGCCATTTCCACGCCGCGTTCGATCGCTTCCATGGTGAATTTCACGGCGATGGGCCCGTTGGCGATAATCTTTTTCGCCATCGCTTCCGCGGCGGGAATCAGTTCCGCTGGCTCGTAAATATGATTGACCAGACCGACGCGTTGCGCCTCCTCCGCGGTGATCATTTCGCCGGTAAGGCAAAGTTCGTGCGCCACACCTTTGCCGCACAGCCGCGCCAACCGCTGCGATCCGCCGTAACCGGGCAGAATTCCCAATTTCACTTCCGGCTGCCCGAGCTTCGCCGTTTTGCTGGCGATTCGAATGGTGCAGGAAAGCGCCAGCTCGCAGCCCCCGCCCAGCGCAAATCCATTGATCGCGCAAATCGATGGCTTGCCCATTGTCTCGAGCAGATGGAAGACGCTCTGCCCGTAAAGCGAAAATTCCTTGCCATTGACCGGCGTCTGCAGCGCCAGCTCGCCGATATCCGCGCCTGCCACGAATGCTTTTTCCCCCGCGCCCGTGAGGATCAACACGCGCACGGCCTGGTCATTGCGCGCATCAAGCAGCGCCTGCTGCAGCTCTTCCACCGTCTTGCGATTCAGCGCATTCAGCACCTTCGGCCGGTTGAAGGTGATGTACGCAATCCCGTCTTTCTTTTCGTACAGAATATTCTCGAAACCCATCTCTTCCCTCGTCGCGACTCTGCGTTCCTCAGCGTACTCTGCGTCTCTGCGTTATCTTTTTCCTATATTTCTTCTTTTCTTCTCGCCGCTAAAACTTCATCGCCTTCGGATTCTGCGGATCCGAATAATCGTAGAACCCGCGCCCCGATTTTCTCCCGTTCCATCCCGCCAGCACCATGCGCTTCAGCAATGGCGGCGCCGCGAATCGGCGTTCCTTGAACTCCTCAAACATAATCTGCGAAATGTAGTAGGTTGTGTCCAGCCCCACGAAATCCAACAGTGTCAGCGGCCCCATCGGGTGCCCGCAACCCAGCTTCATGGAATTATCAATGTCCTCGATCGAGCCGACACCCTCTTCCAGCGCGCGAATCGCATCCAGAAGATAAGGCACCAACAGCCGGTTCACAATGAAGCCGGTGCTGTCATGCGCGCGCACCGGCGTCTTCCCGAGTTTCGTTCCGAACGCCACCATCTCTTCGTAAACAGCAGGCTCGGTGGCAATGGTTCGCACCACCTCGACCAGCTTCATCACCGGCACGGGATTAAAAAAGTGCAAGCCGATGAAACGCTGCGGCCGCTTGGTCGCGGCGGCGATTTCCGTGATCGTCAACGAAGACGTGTTGCTCGCAAAAATCGTCGTTGCCGGGCAAATGGCATCCAGCGCAGAAAAGAGTTCGCGCTTCGCCGGCAACTGTTCGATGATCGCTTCGACGATCACGTCGCAATTCTTCAGGTCGTCAATAGAACTAGTGCCCTTCAGCCGGCCTCGGATTTCGCCCTTCACGGCCTCGGTGATCGTGCCCTTCTCCACCAATCGATTCAGATTCTTCTCGATGCCCTTGAGACCCTTGTTCACCAACTCCGCGCTCACTTCGCGCACCACGGTTTCGAATCCCGCCGCAGCCGCCACCTGCGCGATCCCCGAGCCCATCAAACCACACCCCACGACACCCACTTTTCGAATCGCCATGCTTATCCTCGTAGAAGATTTTGCCGTTCCATTGGCAGAAAAAGGCCCGGCAGAAAACCGCGAACCCCGAATGCAAAAGTGTAGCAGAAATAGCCGCAGCTAGTTGTTCAGCGTCTCGACAATCATCGCGATTCCCTGCCCCCCGCCGATGCAAGCCGTCGCCAGCCCATATCGCAGCCCATTCCGCCGCAGCTCATTCAAAATCGTAATCACCAGCCGCGTCCCCGAAGCCCCCAACGGATGCCCCAGCGCGATCGCCCCGCCATTCACATTCGTCTTATCGCGCTTCAGTCCCAGCACTTTTTCCACGGCCAGATACTGCGCGGCAAACGCCTCGTTCACTTCCACGCGATCCATCTGCTCCAGCGTAAGTCCCGCCAGTTTCAGCGCCTTCTGCGAAGACGGCACCGGCCCGATCCCCATGATGCTCGGATCGACTCCCGCGACGGCCCAGGACACGATGCGCCCGACCGGTTTCAATCCTCGCTCCTTCGCGATTTTTTCTCTCGTCACCACCACCGCCGCAGCGCCATCCACGATCCCGCTGGCATTTCCCGCCGTGACGATTCCATCTTTCTTGAACGATGGCGGAAGTTTTTCCAAACTTTCCATCGTCGTTTCCGGCCGCCGGTGATCGTCTTCGCTCACCACCATCGTTTTCTTTCCCTGCTTCACTTCCACCGCCACGAGCTCTTCCTTGATGCGGCACGCCTTGTAAGCCGCGTCCGCCGCCTGCTGGCTGCGCAGCGCGTACGCATCGGCATCATTTCGCGTGATCCCGTGCAGCTCCGCCAGCTTTTCCGCCGTCAGCGCCATCGGCAATCCGCAGTAGGTATCCGTGAGCCCCGCCATCAGCGAGTCTTCTAGCACTCCGCCGCCCAGCTTCAATCCAGTTCGCGCCCCGCGAACCACAAACGGCGACTGCGTCATGTTCTCCATCCCGCCTGCAAGCACCATGTTCGCTTCGCCGAGCAGCAAACGCTGCGCGGCCTGCACGATCGCCTCAATCCCCGACCCGCACAGCCGGTTCACCGTCACCGCCGGCGTTTCGATTTTCAGCCCGGCCTTCAATCCCACATGCCGCGCCCCATAAAGCGCATCCGCGCTCGTCTGCATCACATTGCCAAAAATCGCGTGGTCAAACTCTCCCGGATCAACGCCCGACCGCCGAATCGCCTCCCTCGAAGCATGCGCCCCCAGCTCAATCGCGCTCACCTCAGAAAACGCCCCGGTGTATCGCGCCATCGGTGTCCGCGCCCCCGCCACAATCACCACATCCGTCGGAAACATATTCTCCTCCTACTTCTATGCGATGAATTTTCTAATTGGAAAAACTGTCATCCTGAGCGAAGCGCGCTTTTTGCGCTCCAGACGGGTTTGCGGAGCGAAGGATCTCATTCTCAAATGCCGAACTCTTCCATTCCGCCCGACGTCAGACTCTTCCACCAGTGATGACGGAGTTCTCACCAGTCCCGAGTCACAGTTTCGGAGTTTCCAGCGCCACGACGGTATCCCCGCCGCGCTTCCGCGCTTCTTCAATCGAAAACTCCGCGCGGTTGATCAAATCCGTCACAATATCTTCGCTGTCGTAGTCCGGCTTCGGCACAGCCTCGACGATTCCCGCGCTCAGCGTAATTTGCGTCGAGTCCCACGGCGGCCGCAGCCCGGACGCCGCTCGTCGCAGCTTATCCGCAAGATTCTGCGCACCAGCCAGCGTCGTATCCGGCAAAATAAACGCCAGCGACCACGAAGTGTATTTCACGGCCACGTCGTTCTGCCGCACGATCGGCTGCAACGACCGCGCCAGTTGCTCCAAAAAACGCTCCAGCGGCGATTCCCCCTGCTGCCGCAGCAGTTCCGCCCCGCGATCGATCTGCAAAATCGTCAGCGCCAGCGGTGTCCCTTGCGTCCGCGCACGGTCCGCTTCCGTCAGCAAACAACTCTGGTACGAGCTGCGGCTCAGCAAGCCGGTTCGCTCATCGGAAACGCCCATGCGCCGCACCAGCGACCGCAGCCGCGTGTGACTGACGCTCATGAGCATCTGATCGCCGATGGCCTGCAGGAAATAAGCCTCATTCGGTTTCCACTTGTGCGCCTCGGCGTGACCGACAATCAACATCCCGGCGGGCATCTGCGTCTCTTTATCCGTAATCATCACTCCCAGCGCCGTCGCCAGCCCCAGATCGCTCAGAATCGATCCGTCCGTCCCATGCACCACGAGTCCGCCCAATTCATCCGGCTCAGCCTTCTCAATTTGCGCGAGCAGCAGCACCACCTGCGCCCCGGGCGCGGGTTTCATGCCCGTGGCGCAAAACTCCGCGGCCATTTCCGGAGGCCGCCCCGGCGTGCCCACGACGGCAAGAGCGCGCGTCACCCGCAGATAGTTGCCGACTTCGTTGACGGCCGTGTTGAGCATCGCCCGCGGCGTCTGCTGGCGGAATATTTTTTGGTTGACTTCGGAAATCTTGGAAAGATCGCGCAGCGTCTCCGCCGAATAAACTCCCGTCTTCGTGATGATGGGCGAGGGCGCTTCGGCAACCGGCGCGGCGGGCGCCAGCGGCGCCGCGGACACCAAGGGCGGCGCCGCGGCAGATTCCGCTTTCGGCTTGGCGGTTCCCGGTGGCCACCAGTTTGCCATTTGGTAGAGATTGGAAAGCCGCGCGCTCCGCTCTTCTTCCCCAGGGAACATCGCCGCGATTCTTTGCAAACGCTCCAGCGCCTTGTTCTGCAGCGAGTACTGCAAAAAAATCTCCGTCTGCACGATCAGATCTTCCAGCGCCTGCAATTGCCGGCCTTCTTCACTGCCGGGAGATGGCGCGGCGGGAGCCTGCGTCGCGGAAGTTTGTGAAGTGTGGCCCGGCGTCGGAGAGCTCGATTTCATCAGCCGGCTGGCGATCCGTTTCAGGTGCGTTTCATCCACTTTGCCGCGCAGCAGTTCCAGCCGCTCTTGATTCCGATAGTCGTACGCATCGATGTCCACCAGCCGCTCGAGAGACTCCGCCGCCTTGGCGACATTTCCCGAACTCAGGTACACATCGAACAGCTTGATCAGCACTTCGAAATATTGCGATTCGCGATTCAATTCGTTGTGGACCGAAGCCCAGAATTCAAGGATGGCCTGCGCATGCGGGTGCTTTGCTCCTACACCGTCCATCAGCGTTGCGAAGTCATTTTGCCGTTTGTCGGCAAACATCCGCCGCTTCAGCGTTTGGAGGATTTCCACGGCTTTCTGGTCCTGACCCGCGGCGACGTAACGATCCGCCAGTTCGAACAGCTGGGTCATGCCTTCATTTTTTTCTCGCAGCAGCCGGTCGAGCAACTCGCGCGCTTTCTCGAGGTTTCCCGATCGCATCAGCGCGTCGCTATACGTGGCGAGAAACGCCGCGTCGCTTTCGGATGAGGCAAAAGGCTCCAGCAAGGCTGCGGCACGCACAGCATTGCCAGCCTGCAGGTTTGCCTGCGCGTACAGCAGTCCGACGCTGCGTTCTTGCGGC
>JBGQDD010000100.1:0-9500 GCA_041495665.1 Candidatus Acidiferrum sp. | reverse complement strand
GGAGTCTCAACGAAAGTCTGTCCCGCGGAGGATATCGAAAGAGTGAGGAGAAGAATGACTGCTGGAAACGCCATTTTGATCCTGGTCATGGCGAATCTCCCTTCTCCGGCTTAGGCTTAGCCTCGGGCTTTGCCTTGTCGGGTTCCTTCTTCTTACCCCCAAAGATACCAAAAATCTTCTGCAAAGGATTCTTTTTCTTTTCGCCCGACTGCGCCGAAGGATCGGCAGGGCCCTGGCCGGTCGCGTTGGGCGGCCGGTTGGGATCATACGGTGTGACCGGCTGCCCATTGGCATCCGTCTGCGGTGCTTTGGGCTCCCCCCCAAAGACGCGGGAGAGGATGGAGCCCGTAGATGTGAGGAGGTTGTGGCCCCCGTGGACCTCGCAGTAGACCGTCGGTGCAGAGCCTGCCACATAGACCTCTTCCCGGGTGGTGGGACAGTTGGCGGTTGCAAGCTGCAGGGTATCAGGATCGATGAGCACGGATTGCACTCCATCCGGCATCGCAAAATCCTTGACGTCCCGATACTGCGCGAGCGCCGTGGCGCGCGTCATGAAGTCGGCCCAGATCGGAGCCGCCACCGTGCCGCCGGGCAGTCCCAGGTCGCGATTGTCATCGAAACCAATCCAGATCACGCAAAGCAGATTCGAAGTGAACCCCGAGAACCATCCGTCGCGGGAGGTTCCGGTCTTTCCGGCGGCGGGCAGGGTGAAACCGCGCGCGCGAACGCCCGCGCCCGTGCCCCGGTTCAGGACGTCTTTCAGCAGGCTGTCAACGAGAAAGGCGACTCGTGGATCCAGCGCCAGGTGCGTTTGCGGCGCGAACTTCTCGAGTGGTGTGCCGTCCGCGTTAACGACGAAGCGCAGAAACTGCGGCTCGGCCCGCGTACCCATAGTGGCAAAGGTTGTGTATCCCGCGGCGACGTCGATCGGTGTCATTTCATAGGCGCCGAGAGCAACGGCCGGGGTAGGCTGAATGTTCATGCCGAGGCCCATTTTCCGCGCGACTTGCACCACCCGGCCGTAGCCGATAAGTTCCGCAACTTTGACGGTGGCGACGTTGAGAGAATTCGTCAGCGCGTCGCGCACCGTGACGCGCCCCATGAACTTTTCTCCATAATTATTCGGCGTGTATTCCTTGCCGTCGAATTCAAACGTCGTCGGCTCATCGTCGATGGTCGTGGCGGGGGTGATGACGGGCTGCACGCCGTCAACGGCATTGTCGAAGGCCGCGGCATAAACAAACGGTTTGAACACCGAGCCGGGCTGGCGATGCGCCAGCGCGTGATTGAGCTGGCTCTGCCCGTAATCGCGCCCGCCGATGACCGCCTTGATCTCCCCGGTCCGCGGGTCCAGAGCGACCAGCGCGACTTGCGCCTGCGGGATCGGTTCGTTACTTCCCTTCTTGGCCTGCTCGCGCCGCCACTTGTCGTACCTCTTCGCCAGAAGCAGGTCCACATTCTTCATCCCGGCATCGACGGCGGCGGCCGCGGCACGCTGCAAAGCGGGATCGAGGGTCGTATAAACGCGGAAATTCTCGCTCAGCAATTCATTCTCGGAGTATTTGTCGAGCAGGTGGTCTTTCACCATGTCCACGAAATAGGGCGCTTCACTCCCCGAAATCGACGTCCGGATAATCTTCAGTGGCGCGCGCTTGGCATCCTGAACGTCTTCTTCATTGATGTATTTGTTCTCCAGCATCTGCGGCAGCACGCGATCGCGAGCCTGCAGTCCGCGCTCCGGGTGACGGTCGGCGGACGAATAGAAATTCGGCGCGCGAATGATCCCCGCGAGGTATGCGCATTCCGACAGCGTCAATTGCCTCAAATCCTTTCCGAAGTAAGCAACGCTGGCCTCGGAGAATCCGCGGATGCCAAAGCTCCCGCGGTTGCCCAGATAAACTTCGTTGGCGTACAGCTCGAAAATTTGCTGCTTATTGAAGCGTTGCTCGAGTTCGATGGAAATCATGGCTTCGGCCAGCTTGCGCCGCCAATTGCGATCGGTGGAGAGGAAGAACGTGCGCGCCACTTGCATGGTGATAGTGCTCGCGCCCTGGTAATGCTGGCTGCTGTGCCGCACGTCAGCCCACGCCGCTCCCACGATGCGGATAAAGTCAAAGCCTCCGTGTTCGAAGAATCGCTTGTCTTCGGAGGAAAGAATCGCGTCCACCAGCATTACCGGTAAATCTTCATAGCGCACCGGCCGCCGCTTCTCACGCGCGCTGTCGAAAAGGTTGGTAATGAGTTCCGGTTCGATTTCCGCGGTATCAAGATCTCCGCCGCCGGCGAGAGGTTTGATGGATCGAATGCTCTTACCCCGGAATTGAACCGCCAAAGCATTGTTCCCCGCGAAATAGGAAAGCTTTGAAGGCCGGATATCGACGGTGTTTCCCTGCACTGTAAATTGGCCGATGGCGCTAGCATCCTGTAGCGGGCGGTATCCCACGCGGGTGAGATACGCGGTCAGATCTTCCGGTCCCCATGCTTGACCTGCCGAGATATGTTCCGGCGCGGAAAAGATCTGCGTGGTGTTCTGCAGGACGTTACCGGAGAGCCGCGCATCGATCATGCGCGAGTACTTGATGTAGTAGTAGGTAAAAACTCCGCCGGCGGCCAGAAAGATGGCGAAGATGGTGCCCAGGATCGTCAGGCCGATGGCTGAAGTAAAGAATCCCTTTTGAACGCGGATGCGCAAGCCTTAGCTCCCGAGGGCTGAACTCTTATTGTCTCGCAAGACCGCACTCTGGGAAAGGCGGAGTTCCTCGATGCCGGGTTGCCGGCAAAGAATCGAAAACGGGCAGCCGCAGCACCGATACCTCAGAAGAGGGCCTTGTTTTCGCTGCTCGGAGAAAAATGAAGATCCAAGTGGTAGAAGAACAAGTCCACGGGAACCGTATATTCCATCGAGATTCTCACGACGGCATTGGTATTGAACACCTTGATGGTGTCGCGCTTGACCGGTATTTCCAATTCTTGCGCGACCTTGAAAATATTGTCGCGAATCTGCTCTTCGGTGTAGCGATTCACCACCGCGAAGCGCGCTTGTTCCTGCATTTTGTCGGAAAGCTGATAGTTCGAAACGTAGACAGGCACGATCTTCACCGCCGAATAGACAACGAGCAGAATGATTGCCAGATAAATGACGGCCTTGAGCTTGCCCTCTCCCCGTTCGGAGCGGCGGTGCGCCGGCGTGCGGCGATCACGGATACTTTCAATATGCACTGGATTCATCTCCCCCGGTCCGTCCATACGGCAGGATGCCCGCGGCTGGGAACGGCGATACGTGATTCCTCGACTTCCTAAAGCTAGCATCCGCGCGAACGAGTGTCGAGAAATTGGCGCGGGACATGTTCCCGGAGAGGAACGGGCCTAGTAGGCCCGGGCGAAGATCGCGCGCGCCGTGGCGGGCTGGGCGCAGTAAACGCAAGTCCCGCCTCCGCCCCCCTGCTCCAGGGGGATGCAACGCATGGTGGCACGGGTTTCTTCCTTGATTTTGGCTTCGCAATCGGCACTCCCGCACCAGTAGGAGAAGGCAAAACCATTCTCGACGGCCTTCTTCAGGTCGTCGTAGGTTTTCGCATCGTGTGTGTTGCTCTTGCGGAACGACAAGGCCTTGTTGTAAAGCGATTGCTGGATCTCCGCCAGCAACCCCTCGATGGTGGCGGGCAGGCCGGCAAGCGAAGCGCTGATCTTTCCTTCCCTGCCTGGGCGGTCGCGCCGTGCGAGGACGGCCGCTTGTTTCGCGACGTCTTTGGGGCCGAGTTCCACGCGCAGCGGGACTCCGCGCATCTCCCAGTCATTGAATTTCCAGCCGGGACTCTGGCCTTCACGCTCATCGAGAGTGACCCGAATGTTGGCTTTGACCAGCTCGGCCTTCAATTTGCGCGCGGTGTCGAGGACGGACGCTTTTTCCTCGTCCGTCTTGAAGATCGGAACGATGACGACCTGATAGGGCGCAAGCTTCGGCGGCAGGACAAGGCCCTGATCGTCGCCGTGGACCATGATGATGGCGCCGATGATGCGCGTGGAGAGCCCCCATGATGTCGTCCAGCAATGCTGCAACTGGCCGTTCTTGTCGAGGTATTTGACCTCGAAGGCTTCGGCAAAATTCTGTCCCAGAAAATGAGATGTGCCGGATTGCAGCGCTTTGCCGTCGCCCATCATCGCTTCGATGGCGTAGGTGGTATGCGCGCCCGCAAATTTTTCAGCCTCGGATTTTCTTCCGGGAATAACGGGGATGGCGGCATCGTTCACGGCGAAGTCCGCATAAATATCCAGCATCTGGAGCGTTTCCGCTTCGGCCTCCTCGCGCGTGGCGTGAGCGGTGTGGCCTTCCTGCCAATAAAATTCGAGCGTTCTCAGGAAAAGTTTCGTGCGCAATTCCCAGCGCACCACGCTGTTCCACTGGTTCATCAGAACGGGCAAATCGCGATACGACTGGATCCACTTGGACCACATATGGCCGATGATGGTCTCCGACGTGGGGCGGATGACTAGTGGTTCGGCGAGCTCCTCCCCGCCGCCAATGGTGACAACCGCAAGCTCGGGCGAAAACCCTTCAACGTGATGCTTCTCCTTGTCGATGAAGCTGCGGGGAATGAGCATCGGGAACGCCACGTTTTGATGGCCGGTGGCTTTGAAGCGGCGGTCGAGCGCCTGTTGAATATTTTCCCACAGCGCCCAGCCGTAGGGCCGCACAATCATGCAGCCGCGGACCGGCGCGTAATCGGCAAGCTGCGCTTTCAGGACGAGCTGGTTGTACCACTCGGAAAAATCTTGTGCGCGGGTAGGAAGCTTTTCTTCGGCCATGCGGCGGTTTGTCCGTTCCTCTCAGAAGCGATAACTCAAGCTAAGTAAACTTAAAAGCGTATCGGACGCATGTAAGCGTGTCAACGCATGCACTGAGAAAGGAAGAACTTTTCTCCGTATTGCTGGCTTTGCCGCACGGCATTACAATGCAACTCGTTCTGAACGGGCGTTTTCAAGTTCGCGTCCGGCCAGCGATGCTCTCTTAGGGAGAAACCACGCCATGAAACGCATCACTTTGATTTCCTTGCTGATTCTTTGCGCGGCGCAAATCGTTTCCGCACAAGACTGGGCACGCTCGACGCTCGAAAAATCTTCGCGCCACCGTGAGTGGGTCACCATCAAGCACGATGGGCGCTCGGTCGAAACATTCGTCGTCTATCCCGAATCGAAGGGCAAGACCCCGGTCGTACTGATCATCCACGAAATATTTGGCATGACGGACTGGGTGCAGGACTTGGCGGACCAGGTTGCCGCGGCAGGATACATTGCGGTTGCGCCTGATCTCCTTTCCGGCATGGCTCCCAACGGGGGCCGCAGTAGCGATTTTGCAGAGGGCAAAGCATTTGAAGCCGTAAGCCATCTGAATCCTGACCAGGTGACTGCGGATTTGAATGCCGCGGCGGGTTACGCTTTGAAGATTCCCGCCTCCAACGGCAAGCTCTTCGTCGGCGGCTTTTGTTGGGGCGGCGGCCAGAGCTTTCGCTTTGCTACGAATCGCGCCGATCTGGCGGCCGCTTTCGTTTTCTATGGCCCACCGCCGGATAAGGATGCGATGGCGCGCATCAAGGCACCGGTCTATGGCTTTTATGCCGGAAACGACGCTCGCATTGGCGCCATGATTCCCGACGCCGTCGCGCAAATGAAGGCCGCGGACAAGGCCTACGACCTTGTGACTTACGAAGGCGCGGGACACGGCTTCATGCGCGCGGGCGAAGCCCCCGATGCGAAAGATGCCGACAAAAAAGCGCGTGCCGACGCCTGGATCCGCTGGAAGGGTTTGCTCAGCAAATAGGGGCGAGAACAACTCAGCGTGAAGTAATGCGTCTGTCGTGAATTATAGGAAGTGTACAGGCCTAGATCTGGCAGTTGTCGGGGAGTGTCACACCTGTTTTTGTTCGAGTTCGGCCCAACGGGCGTAGAGCGCGTCCACCGATTTCTGCGCTGCGTCCAATTGGCTGCACGCGTTCTGAAGACTCATTCGATCGCTGCTGATCGCGCGATCTTCGAGCGCGGCACGCCTGGCTTGCAGGATCTGCTCCGCTTCATGGATGCGGTTTTCCATGGCCGCGAATTCGCGGGCTTCGGTATAGGAAAGTTTCTTTCTTGCGGCCGCGCGCGGGGCGCCGGTCCCGGCAGGGCGCGGGCGCCGGTTTCCGTCCGCTGATTTGGAGGCCGCCACTGCCAACCGTGCGCGCTGCCAGGTTTCCCATTGCGAGTAATCCGCAAAACGCTCCGCCGCGCCAAAACCATCCAGCCCGACCACCACAGTCGAAACGCGATCCAGCATGAAGCGGTCGTGCGTGACCAGCACCAGAGCTCCGGGATATTCGAGCAGGCTCTCTTCCAGGATTTCCAGCGTGGGGATGTCTAGATCGTTGGTCGGTTCGTCCAGCAGCAAAACGTCCGCGGGTTGCAGCATGAGTTGAGCAATCAATACGCGTGCGCGCTCCCCGCCGGAAAGCCGGCCAATCCTCTGATTCAGGTTTTCACTCGAAAACAGAAATCTTTCGGCCCACGCAGCGACGTGGATGACGCGCTCCTGATAAATCACCGCGTCGCTGTCCGGCGCCAGCGCCCGACGCAAAGTAATGTCCGGATCGAGCTCGCGATTTTGGTCGAAGTACACGACTCGCAAGCCGTCGGCGCGGCGCACCTTGCCGGATTCCGGCTTGATATCTCCGCGCATCAGGCGAAGCAGCGTAGTCTTGCCGCTGCCGTTGGGCCCGACCAGCCCTACGCGCATTCCCGAAGTGACGCTGAAATCAATGCCTTTGAACAGCGTACCGCCGCCGACGCCGTAGGAAACCTCTTCGAGGGTGATGAGCTGCTTGGTCTTCCGGTTGGTCGCGGAGAAATCGATTTCGGCGCTGGACGTGCGGCTGCGGGCGTTCATCTCCGCGAGTTCGCCGATCATCTCGTGAGCTTTATCAATGCGCGCCTTGGCCTTGGTGGCGCGCGCTTTCGGTCCGCGGCGCAGCCATTCAAGTTCCGTGTGTACGCGGTTCTCCAGCGATTCCTGCCGTTTTTTCTGCGCATGCAGGTACAGCTCCTCGGCCTCCAGGAACGCGCTGTAGTTTCCCTTCACGCGGAGCGCGCCATCTTCGTAAGCGCGATTGAGTTCCACCATTTCGTTGGCGACATTTTCCAGGAAGTAGCGGTCGTGGCTGACCAGTACGCACGCGAACGCCGCGTTCTTCAGAACGGATTCGAGCCACTGAATCCCCGCGAGGTCCAGATGGTTGGTGGGCTCGTCCAGGAGCAGAATGTCCGGCGCCTGGACCAATGCTTCGGCGATCGCAAGCCGTTTGCGCCAGCCGCCGGAGAGCGTCACGGCGTGCGCATCAAAATCCGTAAAGCCCGCGCGGCCCAGTGTTTCGGCGAAACGTGAGGTATGCTCGGATTCAGGAACAGCGGTGCGTTCCAGAGCGCTTTCTATGACCGAGCGAATCGTCACGTCTGGCGCGAATTCCGATATCTGCGCGACGTAACTGAGCCGCGTACCCTTGCGAATCGCCACATCCCCGCTGTCCGGTTTGACGCGGCCGATGAGCATCTCCAGCAACGTCGATTTGCCCGAACCATTCGGACCGATCACTCCGATGCGGTCCCCCTCAGAGACGGTAAACGAAATATTTTGGAAGAGCGGCGCGACGCCATATCTCTTTGACAGTCCCTGCGCGCTGATGATCGGAGGCAATTTTCTCGGTCTTCTCCTGCACATAGTTTAACCTTGAGAGTCATGTCAGTGGAAACTCGGCAGACGGCGGATTCCGACCCAAGTGAGATCCATCCTTGATGCGCAAATTTGACGCCCTGATTCTTGGCGCCGGCGCCGCGGGACTGCTCTGCGCGATCGAGGCCGGCAAACGCGGGAGGCGTGTTGCCGTGATCGAGCACGCCGATCGCATCGGCAAGAAAATCCTGATCTCCGGCGGAGGGCGCTGTAATTTCACCAACATTCATTGCCAGCCGGAAAACTTTCTTTCTGCGAACGAACACTTCGCGAAATCCGCACTGGCTCGGTACACGCCCGCGGATTTCATCGCGCTGGTCGAAAAGCACTGCATCCCTTATCACGAAAAAACGCTTGGGCAACTCTTCTGCGATCGTTCCGCGCAGGACATCATCGACTTGCTCGAATCGGAGTGCCAGGCGGCGGGAGTGCAGATTTTTCTGCACAGCCGAATCCGGGAAGTGCAGCGCACCACGGAGTTCGTGGTGCGCACTGAATCCGGCGAATTTCAAGCGCCTGCCGCCGTGGTCGCGACGGGCGGACTTTCGATCCCAAAAATGGGCGCCACACCGTTGGGGTACCAATTGGCGCGGCAATTCGGATTGAAAATCGTGGAAACCAAGCCCGCGCTGGTGCCCTTCGTCCTGGCGGGCAAAGACCGCAGCCGCTACTGCGACTTATCGGGCGTCTCGGCAGAAGTGGTCGCGAAAACTGATCATCACGCCTTCCGCGAACAAATGCTGATCACCCACCGCGGCTTGAGCGGGCCCGCGATACTGCAAATTTCCTCCTATTGGGAGAAAGGACAGTCCATTCAAATCGATCTGGCTCCGGATCGCGAGATCACCGCGGCGATTCGTGCCGCGAAGGTGCGCAATATTTCCGCGGCCCAGAAGGCCTTTCAGGGGATTCTGCCGAAGCGATTCGCCGAACGCTGGCTGGAAAACCATGCCCCCGCCGCGTGGAACAATGATGTTCTGGCGAAACTGGAGAAACAGGCACACGAGTGGGTGCTCAAGCCCGCGGACACCGAGGGCTACGAAAAGGCAGAAGTGACGGCAGGCGGCGTGGATACCGCTGAATTGTCGAGCAAGACGATGGAGTGTCTGAACGTCAAAGGATTATTTTTCATCGGCGAAGTCGTCGATGTCACCGGCCAGCTCGGCGGTTTCAATTTTCAATGGGCGTGGGCATCGGGTGCAGCCGCGGGCCGCGCCCTGTAAATCTGGTGATCCAAATCTTAGCCGAGACTGCGCCCCTTCCCGGGTTCCGGAATTTGCGGTCTGGATTTTTTGCTGCGAACGGCTCGGCGAAGTACCGTTCGCAAGGAGCGCGAATATGCTGCCTAATGCATTCATAGGGAAACTAACGCAACCTTCGGAGCAAGAACTTGCTACGGAGCTAGGTCCCGGGAAAGAACTGTGGGACGAGCTGGCAGCAACCCTAAAGGAAGAATTGGGCGTGGGTGTTCAGGAATGGAACTCCTATTCACGCAAGGCCGGCTGGTCGCTGCGGTTGAAGCGCAAGGACCGCAACATTGTTTATTTGTCTCCACATCGCGGATGCTTCACGGCTTCGTTCGCCCTGGGGGACAAAGCCTTGCAGGCGGCTCGTGAAAGCGGGCTTCCCGCGCCGGCGCGCAAGATCCTCAAGGAAGCGAAGAAATACGCCGAGGGAACGGCGGTCCGGATCATGGTGAAAGCAGCGAAGGACATTGCCGTCGTCAAGAAGTTGGCAATCG
>JBGQDD010000099.1:0-9519 GCA_041495665.1 Candidatus Acidiferrum sp. | reverse complement strand
GGGGGGTACCCCCCCCACCAATTTGCATGAATATCAAAAGAAAGGAGTTGTGAAATTTGCATTTCATAAGGTGTTGAAAAGAAAAGTAGATGCGCGACGGGATTTTGGGTGTTCCTAGCGGGGCATTTTGGAGGCGCCCCCCCCCACCCCGGGTGGTTTTTCGCAAAGAGTGCGGAATCGCTTGAAAACAAAAGAGTTAAGTTTTTTATATGTGCAAAAGAGTGCGCGAGAATGTGAAAAGAAAAGGGATAGGTCAAGAAACGTTGGCAGATCGGAAGTTCGGCAGGATGGCAGGTGGAAGAGAATGAGGTTGAGGGACGGTAAGGGTGACCGTTTGGGAGGTGGACGGGGTGGAACTTGAGTGGATATGGTGAAAGTCGAGGCTGGAGCTTGGCAAACACGGGAGAGAATAGCATGCCATAATCAAGTTGTTAAGTGTTTTGCGTTGAATAGTAGAAATTGAGGGTTGAACGGCGGCTGAGGCGGGTTGAACGGTTATGCAAACGGGGGACGAACAAGAAAAAAGCAAAGCCGAATCCGCATGCCTCAAAAACCGATGCATGCGGCACCCGAGTCCCAAGAGAAAGAGCGAGCCCACCTTTTCGAAAACCAAACCCGAAAAGGCAGGCCATTCCGAGTCGGCCTGGCGCGTTAAGGATAATCCACCTACGGGCGGGTGTGATAATCTGGAGGCATGAAATTGACAGCCGTTTTTGAACCTGCCAAAGAGGGTGGCTACACCTGCTTTGTGGAGGAGATTCCTGCCGCGATTTCGCAAGGCGAAACCATCGAAGAGGCCAAATCGAACCTTGCGGACGCGCTAAAACTGGCGCTGCAGTGCCAGCGCGAGCTTGCGGAAAAAGGCCTTTCCGCGCACGCAGTGCGCGAGGTTTTCGAAATCGCCGAAGCATGAAACTCGCGGAATTGGAGCGCCATCCGCGCCACCATGGTTGCGCTTTGTATCGAGAAGGCGCTGCCCATAGCATTTGGTTCAACCCTCCGGTGCACAAAATCGCCAGCGTCCCGCGCCATCGCGAAATCAAGGAGGGGACGGTTCGGGCCATCTGCAAGCAACTGGAAATTCCGCAGCCTTAAAGCCGAGGCGGGACGCACGGCTGTTCGCTTCCGTTCAAAGTGTATTTCCTGCAATTTCTCACTTCACGTTATTGAGGCCGTTAAGCCTCCGCCTTCCGGCCGAAAAGGGCGGCGATGAGGTGATGTCTGTGTGTGGTCTTATGGTGGTGTACTTGGTCCCACATGTAAAACCGACGTGCGGGCGGCGCAAATTCGTATCAGGATTTATCGTCCGGGCCACTCAACTTTCCATCAAACGTTCGCAAGTTTGATCTCGATCTCTCGCAACATAAAAACATCCTCGCGGTTATACGCAAGAAGTTCTTTCAAATACTTTTCGTTGCCAGTTTTCACATGCTCGCGATAGGCCTCCATCGCCCAAGCTCCATCCTTTCCGGGGAGTTTTCGCCGCAGTCCCAGCTTTTGCTCAATCTTCTTTTGGCCGCCGTACAGGTCCCGCCTCCAGCATTCAGGGCAGAGGTCGGTATGCTCGAATTCCTTGTCGAGGACAATTCCCAACTGTGCGGCAATCACGGGAAAGTCAAACCCGACCCTGCCCTTGATACTGTCGGGGAGTGAGCGTCCGTTGTAGGTAACAATTTTCTTGGTGCCGCAGAGAATCTCGACAAGTCTTGGTCTTGTGATTTCTTTGTCAAAGAGCTGGACAAATTGATCGTCGTTCTTGTCGATGATCCTCACGCCCAGAACAGTGATCAAGTGGTTTTTGGAGTCGCGGAAAAAACGGTCGTCGTCACTCGTGTATGTTCCAACGTAGTTAGTTTCGATATCGAGGTAGGCGACTTTCACATTCAGTCTCCTCAACGCGGAAGGCCCCTGGCGTATGGGACGCACTTCCTCTATCTAATTTCCTCTTGACGGTGACGAGGAGAGGATAGCAGTTTTCTAATTCATCGTGGACGAGGTCGCGAAGCTGCTCGACATTTGTCGTCCGGGCACCGGCCAATTAGAATGTCCGCGAGGTATTTCACATGCGAACCTTTTCCAGATGGGTGTTGATGGTAGTAGCTTTCTCCTTGCCGCTTCTGGCGCAACAAATCATTCCTCCCTACAAAGATCCGCATCTTTCCATCGAGGACCGAGTTGCTGATCTGCTTTCGCGCATGACACTGGAAGAGAAAGTGGCGCAAATTGCCGGGGGAGGCAGAGGGAGTAGAGGACTGGTCGACACCAGCGGGACACTGCCGTACAAGAACGTCGAAGAGCTGTTCAAAGAGCTTTTCAATGTGGACAACAAAATTGGTGCCCGGGAACGAGCACTCATCCACAACGCATTGCAGCGTTATCAACTGGAAAAGACCAGACTCGGGATTCCCGATATCTCTTTCGGAGAGGGTTTGCACGGATACATGGCCTATGGCAGCACCAGCTTTCCGCAAGCGCTGGGGCTGGCGAGCACGTGGGACCCCGTGCTGGTGAAACAAGTTTTCACCGCCGTGGGCGACGAAATGGGAGCTTCGGGAGGAAGCCAGGCGTTCACTCCCGTGCTGGATCTGGCGCGCGACCCGCGGTGGGGCCGCACGGAAGAAACGTATGGAGAAGATCCGTATCTTGGTTCGCGAATGGGTGTGGCGGCGGTCGAAGGACTCCAGGGGGATACTTTCTTGATTGACCGGCACCACGTGATGGCGACGGCCAAGCACTTCGCGGCACACGGCCAGCCGGAGAGCGGCACAAATACAGCGCCAGCGAATTTTTCGGAGCGAGAGCTGCGAGAGTCCTACTTGTTTGCGTTTGAGGCCGCCATTCGAGAAGCACGAGCGGGAAGCGTTATGGCGTCCTACAACGAGATTGATGGCATCCCTTCGCACGTGAACCATTGGCTGCTCGAGAGGGTGTTGCGCGAGGAGTGGGGATTTCGCGGTTACGTGACGTCGGATGGCGGCGGATTACAGATGCTGTTCCAGACGCATGGCGTGGCAGCCGACGCGGCAGAAGCCGCGAGGAAGGCGCTTGCCGCGGGCGTGGACTACGACTTGTCCGATGGCTCGGTTTACCGGACGCTCGTGCAGCAAGTGAAAGAGGGAAAAGTTCCGATCTCGGAAGTGGATCGAGCTGCGGGGCGCGTGCTGGCGGCGAAATTCCGGCTAGGGCTGTTCGAGAAACCCTATGTGGACCCGGATTACGCGGAGAAAATCACGAACAGCGCGGAACACCAGAAACTGGCAGAAAAAGCGGCGGAAGAAGCGATGGTGCTGCTGAAGAACGAAAGTGCGCTGCTTCCGCTGGACTTGAAAAAGATAAAAACGATAGCGGTGATTGGTCCAAACGCCGCGGACGTACATCTGGGAGGCTACGCGAGAGATCCAGGACGAGGAGTGAGTGTGCTGGATGGCATTCGTGCGCGCGCAGGATCGGGAGCAAAAGTACTCTACGCGGAGGGCTGCAAGATCACGACGGGGAAACAGGGATGGGCGGGGTGGTACGAGAACAATTCGAAACTCGCTGATCCGAGAGAGCAGCAGGCAAGCATTCGCGCCGCCGCGGAGACCGCGAAGAAGGCGGATGTGGCGATAGTAGTTGTCGGAGAGACCGAGGCTACGAACCGCGAGGCGTGGTCGGAGGAACATCTAGGCGATCGCGACTCCCTGGATTTGTTGGGGGCGCAAGATCAGTTGATTCAGACCATCGTGGAGACCGGGGTGCCGACCGTGGTGGTACTGATCAATGGGCGGCCACTCTCGATCAACTACGCGGCTACTCATGTGCCGGCGATTATCGAGAGCTGGTACGCAGGGCAGGAAGGCGGAACAGCGCTGGCGCGAGTCCTGTTCGGGGACGTGAACCCCGGCGGCAAGTTGCCGATTACGTTTCCGCGGACGGTGGGGCAACTGCCGGATTTCTACAATCACAAGCCATCGCGCAACCGCAGCTACATTTTCAGTTCGCGCGAGCCGCTATTTCCCTTTGGACATGGCCTGAGTTACACCACCTTCAAATTGGAAAACTTGCGCGTGGAGCCAGCCGAGATAGCCCCAAATGCGAACGCAACAGTGACCGTGGATGTAACCAACACGGGAGACCGCGAAGGAGATGAGGTGCCGCAGCTCTATATTCACCAGAGGGTCAGTTCCGTGACACGTCCGATTCTCGAGTTGCGAGGATTCCAGAGAGTTCACCTCGGCCCTGGCGAGAAGACGACGGTAAGCTTCACGCTCACGCCGGAAAGCCTGACCCTGTGGAATGAGGAGATGAGGCGAGTGGTCGAGCCAGGCGTATTCGACATCCTGGTGGGAACAAGTTCGGCGAAGACGCAGGCAACGCAACTGAAAGTGACCGCGAAATAAAAAAAGAGTTTTACAACGTCTGAACAACCCGCCATTGGCTACCGTGCACCTAGCGCTAACGGGTTGGGCTAACTTCTTGCGCGCCTACGGCCCTGGGATGAGAGCGCGATGGGCGGGATGACAGCAAAAATTTGTTTAGCGTTCGTCGCCGAAGCGCTTGATGTCTTCGGGGCCTTCCTGTAGCGGGCCGATGTTGCGGCCCTGGACGAGCTCGCGAATCTGCTCGACGATGTCGGGATTGGCGAGCGTGGTGATGTCGCCGGTGTCCATGTGATTGGAAATGGCGGCGAGGACGCGGCGCATGATCTTGCCGGAGCGGGTCTTGGGCATGTCCGGGACGACGTGGATGGTCTTGGGCCGGGCGATTTTGCCGATCATGGTTTCGATGACGGATTTGACTTTGTCGTGGATGGCTTTGGTGGTTGGAACGCCGGGCTTCAGTGAAATATACACGACAGGGACGCGGCCTTTGACTTCGTCCACCTCGGGAACGACGGCAGCTTCGGCGATTTCCCCAATCGTAAGGCAGGCGGATTCGACTTCCTTGGCGCCAAGGCGGTGGCCGGCGACGTTGATGACGTCATCGACGCGGCCGAGAATGCGATAGTAACCGTCGGCGGGAAGCACGGCGGCGTCTGCGGCGTAGTAAGGCCAATCGCGCCAGTCCTTGCTCTTTGGATTCTTGTTGTACTTTTTGTAGTACTGCTCGACGAAACGCTGCGGATCGCCCCAAATGGTTTGCATGATGCCCGGCCAGGGATTGCGGATGCAGATGTTGCCGGCGTTTCCCGAGCCCGCTTTCACTTCCTTGCCTTCCTCGTCCCAAATGACCGGATAAATTCCGAGCACGCCGGGGCCGGCGCTGCCGGGCTTCATGAAGTCCAGCGCAGGCTTGGTGCTGCAAAGGAAACCGCCGGTTTCCGTTTGCCACCAGGTGTCGACGATGACGGCTTCGCCCTTGCCAACGTTGTTGTAGTACCACTTCCATACTTCCGGCTCGATGGGTTCGCCGACGGTGGTCATGTGCTTGAAGTGGTAGTTGTAAATTTTCGGTTCGTGGAAGCCGGCTTTGCGCAGCATGCGGATGGCGGTGGGGGAAGTGTGGAAAATGTTGACGTCCAGGCGTTCGGCGATGCGCCAGGGGCGGCCGGCGTCGGGGAATTGCGGGACGCCCTCGTAGAGGATGCTGGTTGCGGCGAGCGCCATCGGGCCGTAGACGATGTAGGAGTGCCCGGTGATCCAGCCGATGTCGGCCATGCACCAGTAAACGTCTTCGGGATGAATGTCCTGGTAATACTTGGCGGTGCCGGTGACGTAGGCGAGATAACCGCCGGTGCCGTGCTGGCAGCCCTTGGGTTTGCCGGTGGTGCCGCTGGTGTACATGAGGAAAAGCGGAGCTTCGGAGTCCTGCGAGACGGGCTCGACGATCTGGCCGCGATACTCTTTCAAGACTTCGTCGACGAAGAAGTCGCGGCCCATGATCATGGGCGTGTCGGAAGTGTATTTCCCGGGATAGCGTTTCCACACGAGGACTTTGTCGATCCCCTGGCCTTCTTTCGTCGCGGTTTCCACGGCGATATCGGCGCTGGCCTTGTGATCCACCCACTTGCCATTGCGGCTATAGCCGTCGGCGTAGATGAGCACGCGGCTGCCGGAATCGGCGGCGCGCAGTCCGCAGGCTTCGCCACTGAAACCGCCGAAGACGACGGAGTGGACGATGCCGAGCCGCGCGCAGGCCAGCATGGTAATCGGCAACTCCGGAATCATGGGCATGTGGATGGTGACGCGGTCGCCGGTTTTCAGTCCGGCGAAATCGCTGAGCATCGCGGCAACTTCGTTTACGCGCTTGTAGAGTTCCTGGTAGGTGATGACAGTGGGGGATTCATTTTCCGGCTCGGGGACGAAGATCAGAGCGGCCTTGTTCTTGTGTTTCGCGAGGTGGCGGTCGACGCAGTTGTAACAGGCGTTGAGTTTGCCGCCGACGAACCATTTCCAGAAGGGAGGATGGCTGGTGTCGAGCGTCTTGCGCCAGCGCTTGTCCCAATGGAGGAGGGAAGCGTAATGGTCGAAGCATTCCGGAAAATGTTTTTCGCTGAATTTCTTGACGAAGGCTGGATCGGAAAGATTCGCCTGGGCGATGAATTCCTCGGAAGGATGGAAATACGCTTCTTCCTTCCAGTGCACGGCGATGTGCGCTTCGGTGAGCTCTTGCTTGCCCTTCGATGCTTTCGTTTTTGCTTTCGCTTTTTCGCGGGCTTTGGCCACGGCGGCAACTCCCCTTGGAAGATCGATTTCGGTTGTGACTCTGCAACGAGGGACAAGATGATGCTACCACGCGGGTGCATGAGTCAATCGGCTAGAGCAGGAACCCGGAACTGTGATAAAAGACACCATTGAACCTGCACAACGCCATTTTCCTGTTTTTCGCGGGCGCTCTCGGTGGAGCCATCAATGCGGTTGCCGGCGGCGGGAGTTTTGTTTCTTTTCCCGCGCTCCTGTTCACGGGAGTGCCGGCGGTCACCGCCAATGCCACCAACACGCTGGCGCTGTGGGTTGGCACCACGGCGAGTGGCGGCGCCTACGCTCAAAAACTGAATATCCCGCGGCGCATCATGATCCCGCTGGTGATTACGAGCGCAATCGGCGGCTTGGCGGGCGCATTTCTGCTGATCAAGACGCCCGCGCAGACTTTTCTTCGCGTTCTTCCCTGGCTGCTACTCGGTGCGACCTTGCTGTTCGCGTTCGGCAAGCATCTTACGGGACGGATATCCGCAGGAATCGCCCACGACGCGTCGAATGCAGCGGTGACGGGCGCCTCGATCTTCGAGCTGCTGGTGGCGGTTTACGGAGGCTACTTCGGCGGCGGGATTGGGATCATGAACTTGGCAATGCTCGCGGCTATGGGCATGACCGATATCCACGCGATGAACAAGCTCAAGGTGACTCTCGGCGGGGTCATCAATGGCGTCGCGACGGTCACGTTTATCGCTACGAGAGCGATCCTGTGGCCGCAAGGAATGGTGATGACCGCCGGCGCACTGCTCGGCGGATATTCCAGCGCGCACTACGCGCAGAAGCTGCCGCAGGCCTGGGTGCGCGTTTTTGTCATTTTGGTGGGGACGGCCATGACGATCTATTTTTTTATTCGAGGCTATCGCTAGAGGCTGCCGTGAAGCATTTTAAACTCATCGATTTTTCTTTTCCTTGCAACAGCTTTTGATATAGTCCGCGCTTATGTCCACCGCTGGTATTCATCCGAAGGCACAACCCGCCAAAGCCACGCCACTCACGCGAAATCAGGTTCGGGGTTTCTGGGCCTCCTGGGGCGGGTGGACGCTTGACGGCATGGATTCGTTCATTTATGCCCTGGTGCTTTTGCCTTCTCTGCGCGATCTGCTGCCGCGTTCCGGCATTGCCGCAACCAAAGGCAACCTCGGCTATTACGGTGGATTGCTCTTTGCGCTGTTCCTCTGTGGATGGGGACTCGCGTTTCTCTGGGGACCGGTCGGCGACAAGTTCGGGCGCGTTCGGACGTTGATGCTGACAATCGTCTGGTATTCGGTGTTCACTTTTCTCAGCGCGCTGGTTACGAGTGTCTGGCAGCTTGCGGTGTTGCGCCTGCTCGCAGGGATCGGCATTGGCGGCGAATGGGCGATGGGTGGCACGTTCGTCGCCGAAGAGTGGCCGGAAGGCCGGCGGCGCGCCGGTGCCGGATATATGCACACGGGGTATTACGTGGGAGTTTTTCTGGCCGCGCTGCTGAACTACTGGATCGGCAGCCGCTATGGATGGCGCGCGATGTTCGCGGTGGGCGGGTTGCCTGCGCTTCTGCTGGCTTGGGTGCGTCACGGCGTGACCGAGCCAGAACGTTGGAAGCAGAAAGAAGGGGCGCTTCGCGCCTGGCAGATCTGGCAACCGTTCGCGGCGCTTTTTTCCAGGGGACTGCGCCGCAGAACGATTCTGAATTCCTTGTTTATGCTGGCTTCGATTTGCGGCCTCTGGGCGGGAACGGTGTACGTTCCTGCTGCGGTGACGGTGCTTGCGGAAGCAGCCGGGTGGGCCGGACAATCGGCGGCGCAGCTCGCTTCGCGAGCGACCATGCTCGTCTCTTTTGCGACCATTCTCGGATGCCTGGCGATGCCGTGGCTCGCGGAAAAACTGGGCCGCCGCGGCGCCTTGGGATTTTTTTTCGCGCTGATGGCGGTCTTCATCACGCTCACGTTCGGAAAAGTTTTCTATCTCGGGGCGGCAGCGCTCCCATGGTTCTTCGTTTGCCTTTTCTTTCTTGGTTTGGGCGGCGCGAATTTTGCGGTTTATACGCTTTGGCTGCCGGAACAATATCCGACGGAGTGCCGCGCGAGCGCTTTCGCGTTCTCAACTTCGTTTGCGCGTTTTGGCGGCGCAGGAATCACGTTTCTGGTCGGCGCGGGGGTGCAGCATTACGGATCGCTGGGAACTCCCGTCGCGCTGACGTCCATCGCCTTCGCCATTGGCCTGCTGCTCATTCCTTTTGGAGTTGAGACCCGGGGCCAAACCCTGCCGGCGTAGATTTTGCAGCGGCCGAGGATGACTATGACCGAATATGACTGAAGTTGAGACCAAAGTTTTTCCCATCGAAGCCTTGCGCGAATTCTGCACTCGCGTGTTCCTGCACTTCGCAGTTCCCAAGAACGATGCGATGCAGGCGGCCGAGGTGCTCGCTTGCGCGGACTTGCGCGGAATCGATTCGCACGGTGTGGCCCGGCTGCACACTTATTTCGACATGCTCAGTGAGGGGCGAATCAATCCCAAGCCGCAAATCAAAGTGGTGCGCTCGACGCTGAGTACTGCAACCGTGGATGGCGACAATGGCCTGGGCTTAGTTGTGGGCCCGGAAGCGAATCGCATGGCCATGGACATGGCGGAGAAAGCCGGCTCGGGCTGGGTCAGCGTGCGGAACACCAACCATTTCGGCATCGCCGGCTACTACGTGCTCAAAGCACTGGAACGCGACCTGATCGGCTGGGCGATGACCAATTCGACGAGTCTGGTCGCGCCGTTGTGGGGCGCGGAGCGCATGCTCGGTACCAATCCCATTTCCATCGCCTTTCCGGGCAAGGAAGAACCGCCCATCGTGATTGATATGGCCACCAGCGCCGCT
>JBGQDD010000098.1:0-9549 GCA_041495665.1 Candidatus Acidiferrum sp. | reverse complement strand
GTGTTCGTGCGCACGGAAGTGTCGTACTGCTCGGTGATCCAGCGCTTGGAGGCAATCGCGGGCGACGCGAGTAACTTCACAAAATTTGAAGTGAGATTTGCGCCTTCGGGAGCGAATGCAAACGAATTTTTTTCCGTTTCGATGCGCGGCGCGGGCGCAGCGATGGAACGATTGTAGACGGGCCCTTCTTCGGCGAGTGGATGTGCGGGGATTTCCGCGGCAACGCGTCCGTTGTTATTGATGCGCGCGATGCCGCCCTCGGTGACCTGGCCGACGACGACGGCGTCGAGACCCCACTTCTTGAAGACGGCGAGGACTTCGTGCTCGCGGCCTTTTTCGGCGACGAGGAGCATGCGCTCCTGGGATTCGCTGAGCATGATTTCGTACGGTGTCATGCCGGTCTCGCGCTGGGGAACTTTGGCGAGGTCGATCTCGATGCCGGTGCCGCCGCGCGAGGCCATTTCCATGGTGGAGCAGGTAAGGCCGGCCGCGCCCATATCCTGAATCGCGACGACCGCGCCGGTCTGCATGGCTTCGAGGCAGGCTTCGAGCAGCAGCTTCTCCATGAACGGATCGCCGACCTGCACGTTCGGGCGCTTCTGCTTGGACTCTTCGGTGAATTCAGCGGAGGCGAGAAGCGATGCGCCGTGAATTCCGTCGCGGCCCGTTTTTGCGCCGACATAGATCACGGGATTGCCGATGCCTTTGGCTTTGGCGAGAAAAATTTCTTCTTTCTTGGCGATGCCGAGAGCGAGGGCGTTAACGAGCGGGTTCTGCGAATAGCAAGGCTCGAAGGCGACTTCGCCGCCGATGGTGGGAACGCCGAAACAGTTTCCGTAGCCCCCGACTCCGCGGATTACGCCGTCGAGGATGCGGCGGTTTTTCGCGGCGTCCTCTTCACTGGTGTGCTTGCCAGCAGTGATCTCGCCGAACCGCAATGAATCCAAGACAGCGATGGGTCGCGCACCCATGGTGAAAATGTCGCGCAGGATGCCGCCGACGCCGGTCGTCGCACCCTGGAAGGGTTCAACGTAACTCGGATGATTGTGCGATTCGATTTTGAAAGCAGCGACCAAGCCGTCGCCAATGTCAACGACGCCGGCGTTTTCGCCAGGGCCTTGCACGACGAGCTTGCCGCGCGTGGGCAAGCGCTTCAGGTGGACCTTGCTCGATTTGTAGGAGCAGTGCTCGCTCCACATCACGCTGAAGATGCCCAGTTCGGTGATGTTCGGCTCGCGGCCGAGGATTTGCTTGATGCGGGCGTACTCCTCGGCGGTGAGGCCGTGTTCGGCGGCGATTTCCGCGGTGACTCGAATTTCGGTGCTGGCGGTGGCCATTTGTCTGCCTAGAGGTGAAGGGCGCAGCCCGCCGCGGCGGGCGCCCCTACAAAGAAAATTCCGTTTGCCGTACCAATCATGCTGTGGCCTTGGCGGCGCCGACGAGCGCTTCGACCATGGAGCGGAAAATCACGAGGCCATCGGAGGAGCCCAGAGCGGATTCCACAGCGCGTTCGGGATGTGGCATGAGGCCGGCCACGTTGCGCTCGCGGTTGCAGACTCCCGCGATATTGTGAACCGCGCCGTTCGGATTTCCTGCGTTGTCGTTGGAACCATCGGGAGTGGTGTAGCGGAAAATCACCTGGCGATTTTTTTCGAGGTCCGCGAGGGTGGCTTCGTCGCAATGGTAATTGCCGTCGGAATGCGCGATGGGAATCTTGAGGATCTGGCCCTTTTGCGCGGCGTTGGTGAACGGCGTGTCCGTTTGCTCGACGCGGATGTGGACGTGGCGGCAGATAAAGCGCAGGCCGCTATTGCGCATCATCGCGCCGGGAAGCAGGCCCGCTTCGCACAGAATCTGGAAGCCATTGCAGATGCCCAGGACCATGCCGCCGCTCTTGGCGAATTTCTCGACGGACTTCATCACCGGCGAAAACCGCGCGATGGCGCCGGTGCGCAGATAATCGCCGTAGGAAAATCCGCCGGGTAGGATGATGGCGTCGCAATTCGCCAAATTTTCGGATTGGTGCCAGATGAATTCGACGGGCTTCCGCAGAACGTTGCCGATGGCGTAAAAAGCGTCGTGGTCGCAATTGGACCCGGGAAAAACGACGACTCCAAATTTCATGCGCTTGTAGCTCCCTGTAGCGTTGCGGAAACTCCTATTTTAGCACACACGCACGAGTTCGGGCGGGAGAGGATAAGACAAGAAGAAAGATAATGCAAAGACGAGGAGAACGCGGAGAAACAGGCTGTGAATTATCTGCGTTTGCGATTCTTCGCGGAACGGCGCGTTTTATTTTTCGCGCGGCGCCGCGACGGTTTCTTTGGCTTTTCAGCGGCTGCCAATTCACGGCGTTTCTTTGCGGCCCAGCCGGGTTTGTTGATTTGGCGGCCGCGGGCAATGCCCAATCCACCGGAAGGCACATTTTCCGTGATGGTCGAGCCTGCGGCGATGTACGCGCCGTCCCCGACGCGCACGGGCGCCACCAGGGCCGTATCGCTGCCGATGAAAACTTTGTTCCCAATCGATGTCGGATACTTGTGAAAGCCGTCGTAATTGCAGGTGATCGTGCCCGCGCCGATGTTGCTCTTCGTTCCGATCTTTGCGTCACCCAGGTACGAGAGGTGCATGGCTTTCGTGCCTTCGCCGATGGTGCTCTTCTTGAGTTCGACAAAATTGCCGATGCGCGCACCGGCTTTCAAATGATTGTCCGGGCGGAGACGCGCGAAGGGGCCGATGATCACGCGGTCATCGAGGCGGCTCTGCGCTACGACGCAATGCGGCTCGACGGTCACGTCGTCGCCAAGGACGGCGTCGCTCAGTACGCTTCCCGTTCGAATGGTGCAGCGCGCGCCGATTTTCGTTTTGCCCAGCAACTGCACGCCGGCTTCAATGATGGTGTCTTCGCCCGCGGTCACCTCGGGATCTATCAGCACGGTTTCCGGTAACTGGATGGTGACGCCGTCGTTCATCAGCGCGTTGCGTTTCCGCTCCCGGAATACGCGGTCGGCCTCGGCAATCTCGGCGCGGGTGTTGCAGCCGAGCACTTCGCCGGAATCGGCGGCCACCTGTGCCAGCACGGTCTCGCCTTTGGCATTCAGCACGGCAATGGCGTCGGTCAGATACAACTCCCGATGCTTGTTGTTGGGCTTCACCTGTGCCAGCGCGGGCCAGAGTTTCTCCAAGGTAAAGCAATAAATCGCCGAATTAATTTCGTTGATCTCGCGTTGCTCGTCGGTGAGCTGCGACTCCTCGACAATCGCCGAAACCATCGTCTCCGACTTTCGCAAGATTCGGCCATAGCCCGCTGGATCGGCGAGCACTGCGGATAGGATCGTCGCCGCCGCGTTCCCGTTGCGATGGGCGGCAATCAGCGCTTTCAAGGTTTCCGGGCGCACGAGGGGGGCGTCGCCCGGGAGCACCACGGCAAACTTCGCTCGGCCTAAGGCACGCTTTGCGACTTGCATGGCGTGGCCGGTACCGTTTTGCGGCTGCTGCAGCACGGTAAGCGCCCCAAGCGGCTCGACCACTGCCGCGACCTGTTCCGCCTGGTGGCCCACGACAACCACGGTCTCCCGCGCCTTCAACGGTTCGCAGGCGCGCACAATTTGTTCGATGAGCGTGCGTCCACCGGCGCGGTGCAGCACCTTCGCCAGGCTCGACTTCAACCGCGTGCCTTTACCCGCGGCCAGAATCACAATGGCTAGATCGTTGTTGGACATGGTTTTGAGCCCATTCTGCGGGAGCGGCGGCCATTTCGCAATGAAGGGTTGCTTACGACGCGGCGAATCGCTAATCAGTGGCCGGGGCAGGAGAGAGGGCGGTCAGGTAGGCGTCACTTTCGGGGCGGGCGGTTTCGCCGGTGGTGATAGTCCAGAGCGAGGGATCGGCCAAGAGGCGGCTGACAAGCTGGGTATGGAGGGCGTGGCCGGCCTTGTGGGCTTCAACGCGGGCGAGAAGCGGCAAGCCCGCCAGCGCGAGATCGCCAATCAGATCCAGCGCTTTGTGCCGTCCAAATTCGTCAGGGAAACGCAACGGCCCGTTCATGACGCCATCGTTGGTGAGAACGATGGCGTTCTCGAGCGATCCGCCGCGAATGAGGCCCATCGCCTTGAGCGGCTCGATGTCGCGCTGGAAACAGAAAGTTCGCGCGCGCGCCAGAAGGTGACGGAAAGTATCCGGCCCCACCAACATCTCCACTTCCTGCTGGCCCACCAGGGGGTGCGGAAAATCCACGTAACAGCGCACGCGAAACTCATCGGCAGGATAGATGCCGATCCGGCGATCGCCTTCGATGACCTCCAGCGGCTTCAGTATTCTCAAATAGCGCCGCTTCCGGCGCAGTTTGCGCACGCCTGAGTGCTCTAGCATCTGCATGAAAGGCTCAGCCGAGCCGTCGAGAATGGGCACTTCAATGGAGTCAATATCGATGTAAATGTTGTCGATGCCACAAGAATAGATGGCGGCAAGCAGATGCTCGGTGGTGGAGAGCAAAACGCCTTGTTTCATGAGGCTGGTGGCATAACTGACGCGAGCGACGTTGTGCCCCTGCGCTTCGATAGGGAAATTGTCCAGGTCAACGCGGCGAAACACGATGCCTGTTTCGGCCGGAGCGGGTACCAGATGGACGTGACCGTACACCCCCGTGTGGAGGCCCACGCCCTCGGCAAACGACTCTTTAGCGATGGTAGTTTGGAACATTTCCCCCAACTCACTCTAGCATGTTGCTCGCCAACGCTTTAGTTGTTTGTTCTTTGTTATCAGCAGTTTATGAGCAATGAAACAATCCACGATTCTCGTGGTGTGGTATTTGCGCAACATATGGCAGTTTCAACGTGTCTCATCATGGAACATAGTCCGGCAACATTGCACCCCCCTCAGGCTACCTTCATGATTGGAGCCGCGTCCCACTTGTTTAGGGTGCTATAATTAAAATCTGTAGGTTCTATTTGAAGGGTGGGGCATGAGTCGAGCGGCTCGCATTGGGATTCTTTGCGTATCGGTAGCCATCTTTTCTTACGCAGGCATAGGACACGTCCTGGGCCGCACGCAGGACGACAAGGCCTATAAGTCGCTCACGGTGTACGGTGAGGTGCTGCAGAAAGTCCAGCAGGATTACGTCGACGACCCCAACATGCGGACGGTGACCGCCGGTTCCTTGCACGGAATGTTGGAATCCCTGGACTCTCAATCCAGCTACCTCACGCCCCGCGAGTACGACGAATATAGGAAAAAGCTCGCCAATGCGGGGACGGCGGAGACCGGTCTGACGCTCAGCAAGCGCTACGGTTACATTATCGTTCTCTCCGTGGTGCCGGATAGTCCGGGCACGAAGGCGGGCATCCGCAGCGGCGACATTTTCGAATCCATCAGCGGATTCACAACCCGCGACATGTCCGTGGGCCAGGCCATAAATCTTCTCAATGGCCAGCCGGGCACGGGCATCAAGGTTGCTGTGATCCGGCGCGGCAAGGCTACGCCGGAAGAAGTCGATCTCGTTCGCGAGAAATTGGCTACGCCAAAGATCATCGCCCAGAAAGTAGATCCGGACATTCTAGTTCTGCGCATTCCGTCGCTGGACGCCGGCCGCGCGGATGAAATTCGCAATCGTCTGCTCGACGCGGAAAAGCAGGGCATTCGCAAGGTCATACTGGACGTGCGGGAATGTGGCCGCGGACAGGTGTCCGAGGCGATTTCGACCGCTCGTCTTTTCGTTCCTTCGGGCACTCTGACCACGCTGCGAGGCCAGACGGTCTCGACACAGGTTTTTTCGGCCGAGCCCAAGCAGGCCATTTGGAAGAATCCCGTTTCAGTTTTGATCGATGCCACGACTTCGGGAGCCGCGGAAGTTTTAGCTTCCGCGATGGTTGCGAATCATCGCGGGGATGTGGTTGGAGAGCGCACGTTCGGTCTCGCGTCGGAGCAGAAACTGATTACGCTGGATGATGGCGCGGCACTGATCCTCACGGTTGCGAACTACTACAATCCCGGCGGCAAATCGATCATGGAAGAAGGCGTCACGCCAACGGAAGTGGTGCGCGCCGTCCCAGAAGATGATTCGGATACGACCGATGAAGAGGCCGCGCCGGCGCCGCAAACCCAGAAGGAACCCGGGCTCGGGCCGCGCCCGCTTTCTCCGGAAGACCCCATCTTTCACCGAGCGCTTGACCTGTTAAAGGCCCCCGCGAAAAAGGCTGCTTAGTTTTCCGTGTCCCGGCAGCCTGACTCGGTTCCATCAAGCCTGCATTGCTCTCGAATCACGAGAAACGGTTCAACGCGATTCGCTTTGCTGGGAGCTTGCTTCCTTCTCGCGGTTCTTTCCGGTGGTTGCAAGAAGGACGAAGAGAACCGCCTCAGGCCCGCGCAAATTCATCAAATCACGCGCGATCTGGCGGCTGCGGCCTCCTCTGCAGTACCTGCTGGGACCCCCATTAAACTCCGGCAAGGCGCTTCCAGCCAGCAACTGGGAAACACGGATTACCTGCGTGTCGTGTTGAAGAATGATTTGTCGGCAGACACGAACCGTGCCGCAGTCGCAAAGCTCATTCAGAGTCTCGATACCGTGGCGATCCGAAATCATCTGACGCAGGACCCTCCCATCCAAACAGGGAATCTCCTTCGCTTCAAACTTCGACATGCAGGCGTTCCAGCACTCGAAATCGAAATCGTGACGCGCGCAACACCGGCGTCCAGTCTAGGAGCGAAGAATTCCAGCGGAAAAGCTGCGGATGCGCGGCTCGCCATCATTATCGACGATCTCGGCAGCGACCGCGCTGCAGCCGAAGCCGTTTTCGCCTTGGGTTATCCCCTCACCATTTCCGTCTTGCCCAATCACGAGCACTCCGCGGACATCGCGCAGGAAGCGCATCGCCGTGGATTCCAGGTACTGCTTCATCTGCCGATGCAATCGGTCGCGAACGAAACGCCTGAAGCGCGGGAACTGCGCCCCGGCATGCCCGCGCCAGAAGTTGCGGCGCTGGTCGATCAATTTTTGCAAAATGTTCCGGACGCCGCCGGCGTCAACAATCATCAAGGATCACAAGCGACTGCCAACACCGCGCTGATGGACGACTTGATGCCCGTGCTTCGCGACCGTCACCTCTTCTACGTCGACAGCCGCACGACCGCCGCGACGGTGGCTTACGATACGGCGCAGGACTTTGGAGTTCGCTCTGCCTTCCGAAACGTGCCGTTCCTCGACGACGTCGCCGAAGTGGCCGCGGTCCGCAAACAGCTCGAAGGGGCGCTGCGCGGCGCCCGCGAAAAGGGCGAAGCTGTGGCGATCTGCCATCCGCACCCCGCCACGCTCCAGGCTCTGCGCGAAGTCCTGCCGCAAGCAAAAGCGCAAGCCGTCCGCCTGGTCCTGGCCTCCGAACTGGTCCACTAACTAAGCTGGATTTCTTTCTTCTGCGCAGGCTCTGTTTTCTTTGCCGGGAAAAGCACATGAACGGCGAACGCTAGAATGCCCATGGTTAGGAAGCTGAAGACGCTGCCTTCGGGGCCAGCCGATCCTCCCGTCAACCAGTTGGGACCGTGCAAAAATGCATTGGAGAGGTGCCCCTGGAAGACAATGCCGCTGTTCGGCACGGAGTAAAGAAATGTCTCGCCAAAGTCAAAACTTGCGTGCCACCCCACAACCAACCAGAGATTGCCGGTACGCCGCAGGGCAAAGGCGAAAATCAGTCCGATCATCACCACACCCGCGACACCCACCCAGCTCTCTCCTGGATTGTTCAGGTGAACGCGGCCGAAAAGCAGTGAAAGAATAATCGCGGCAGGCCAGAAACCGATGCTCTCCGCGAGCGTGTATTGGGTGTATCCCCGAAACAAGAATTCTTCAAATAATCCCACAAAAACAAAGAGGATGGCCCACAACATTCCCCAACGCAACAGTTCTTTGCCATGTAGCGCAACGTCACCAAAGGAATACCCGCCAAAGACGGCGATCATGCCAATTAATGCCGAAATTTCAACCAATCCGATGAGACAACCCTGCCAGAATAGTTTCCCGAAAGCGCCTCTCAGCGGCAAACCATAAGCGCCGGGAGGGCGGCCCTCAATCTGAGCCATGATCAGGGCGGCGCCAAAAACGACGGTGAAACAGAAGATCTCGTAGGGGAACCAATAGTCGAGTGAAAAAACGCCGCGAGTGGGGCCAACGAATTGCTGAAGAAGGATTAAACCGCCGAATCCGAGACCAGCCACGAAGGTTGCGTAAATTAGCAGGCGCCAACCGCTACGCACTCCTCTGTCGTTCAGAAATATCTTACTGAGGATCCCTTCGGGAGGTGGAGCCTGAAAGCGGGGCGTTGGGGAAGGATCCATTAATGGTTCGGCGTCCAACAATCACCTCGAGGAAAGCTCCATGCCCCGCATTGCTCTCTGACGTACTGAATGGTTCGCCGTAAGCAGGTTTGACTCTTAGCTGAGACAGATTTTATAGAAGGAAAAAGTCTCAGGCCGGTTTAAATTTTCCTTGCGGCCGAGTTTGATAGTACATGAGAAGGATAGATTCCCGGAATAGAGCTGTTCCTGGCGGACGAATCTCAAGATTGCAACGAACCTTTCTAGAATTATTGTGCGATGCGAATCTCCGCCGCGCCAAGAATCCGCCGGCTCTTTTTTTCCTGCACGAATAGCACAGCCCGCAGGTTCTCGCGCTTCCATTCTTTCTGCAGAGGAACTCTCGAGTCTCCAGCGAAGGAAGTTTCGCCATCAGCCTTGGCCTCGCCGATCTTGCGCATGGAGCGCACCACGGCGGCGTGGTGGAGGTCTTCGCCAGCGTTCTCGCCGCGGGTCACCGCGGAGTGCAACCCCGTTTCCGTGATGGCTAGCCAGACTTCCGCGGCATCACCTTTTGTTGTGCCTTCCAGCTTGCCAATTTTCGCGGAAAAAATTCCTGTGCCCGTTCCGTCTGGGTTACCCTCCGCCAGCATCACCGGGATTTTTGTCTTGCTTGCGGCCTTCAGAATCGTCTCCCGCGCTTTCTGCATGTGACTGCCCACGAACTCCACCGTTCCGTCCACAACCATCTGCGGTGTGTACGCGTTGCCGTTTCCGAGAGCGCCAGCGTAAACGTATTGCCGCAACGTCCAGTCTCGCGAAGAGAAAGGATCAGTCCAACCTGAATCGTTCCAGTAATCGACGTGCTCCTCCAGCGCGATCAACTGGACGTTCCCGGCAAGCTGCTCTTCGGCCAGCCGGGCCAGCAAAGCATCCGCGGGCGGACAGCTTGAGCAACCTTCGGAGGTGAACAGTTCGACGACAACCGGCGTGCGAGTCGTCTCCGGCATCTTTGAAGAAGCCTGCGCATGTGGCCGAATTAATGCCATAGCCGCTATAAGAGAAAGCGAAATGAGGGTCAAGCCTGCCAATGGGTGTTTCATAGTGTTCGTTTTCCACCTGCCAGCATATCTGATCCCTTGTGCCGCAAAAAGTTACGATGAGGCATAGGCGGAGATCGCTTTCGTCATTATAACCGTTATGGTAGTGTTTAGTGGTTAATTGGAACAAGATTCGCTATTTTTTCTATTATTTGGGGGAGACCCT
>JBGQDD010000097.1:0-9618 GCA_041495665.1 Candidatus Acidiferrum sp. | reverse complement strand
CGATCTTGTAGCAATCTTCGTTGTTCGTACGCACGCGACCCACATCGGTCACGCCGCCGCTTGAGATTCGCACACGAACTCCCCTTGCCGCTGTGAAACTACACCCCTGCCCACACGTGTACCGGGCAACTCCGTTCCCACGCTAACAGAGCCACAAGGCACGCGAAAGGCTTTGAACCCTACTGATTACTCGCTCTTTCGCTACATTGGCGAGGGGAAGTGACGCGTCCTCTTTGGATTAGGGACGATTGCTGCCGGATTAGAGTTCACACATTCCGTGCCTATGGTTCGGGCTTTCGTTATACTTTCGGTCTGCCCGGAGCGCCCTGCCTCTGCGGCGCATCGCCCTTTTTATATGCCTGGAATCAAAAAATCGCCGCCCAAGCGCGCCCCGAGTGCCCGAAGAAAGGCGCTCGGTGCGACGAAAGCCACTCGTGAACTCGAAGAACTGAACCGCATCGGGATCGCCCTATCCGAAACTCGGGATGTCGAGCAGTTGTTGGATCTGATCCTGAAGAAGGCCAGGGAAATCACCGCGGCGGACGCCGGCTCTCTGTATCTGGTGGAGAAAGGCGAGGTTTCCGCGGAGGGAGGATTGCGTGTTCCGCAACTGCGCTTCAAGCTGACGCAAAACGATAGCGTGCAGTTTCCCTTCAGCGAACACACCCTTCCGCTGACCGAAGATTCGATGGCGGGTTATTGCGCGCTGCATGGCCAAGTGATCGAGCTGGCCGACGCTTATCGCATCCCAAAGGCGCGGCCGTTTCACTTCAACGCCACCTTCGATCGGCAGGCCGGCTACCGCACGCGCTCGCTGATCACCCTCCCGATGAAAAATGGGAAGGGCGAAGTCCTCGGGGTGTTGCAATTAATCAATTGCAAGCGCAATCTGAAGGCGCAGTTGATCGATTTCGGCGCAGTGCGGCGCTGGGTCCACCCGTTTCCGGAACGGGCTGTGCGACTGGGGTTATCACTGGCATCGCAGGCGGCGGTGGCTTACGAGAATTCGAGGTTGTACCGGGACATCGAAAATCTGTTCGATGGATTCGTGAACGCGGCGGTGAAGGCCATCGAACAGCGCGACCCGACGACCTCCGGTCATTCGCAGCGCGTTTGCGAAATGACCGTGGCGTTGGCTGAAGCGGTGGATCGCGAGCCGCGCGGTCCTTACGGGGATCTGCGGTTTTCCCGGGAACAGATGAAAGAGCTGCGCTACGCCGCTCTGCTGCATGATTTCGGCAAAGTGGGAGTGCGCGAAGAAGTGCTGGTGAAGGCGAAAAAACTTTACCCGCCGCATTTTGTGCGCGTGCTGGACCGCTTCGACTACATCCGGCGGGACATTGAAGCGCGCATCGCGGAACAGAAGGTGGAAGCGCTGCTTTCGCTGTCCCGAAAACAGGCCGCGGAGCGCCTGCGCCTGCTCGACGAGGAGTCGCGCCGGCTGCGCGGCGAACTGGACCGCTTTGCGGAATTCATCGCCAAGGCCAACGAGCCGACGCTTCTTCCTTCGTGGGATTTCGACGTGCTGACCGAGATTGCGCAGAAAATGTATCGCGACCCGCGCGGGACGGAGCGCCCTTACCTGTCAGCCGAAGAAGTGCGATTCCTTTCGATTCCTCGCGGCAGCCTGGACGCCGACGAGCGCCGCCAGATCGAATCGCACGTGGTGCACAGCTTCAATTTTCTGGCGCAGATTCCGTGGACGCCGGAATTTCGGGCCATCCCGGAGATTGCCCGCTCCCACCATGAAAAGCTCAACGGCAAGGGTTATCCGTTCGGGTTGAATTCCGGGCAGATCCCGGTGCAGGCCAAGATGATGACGATTTGCGATATTTTCGACGCGCTCTCCGCGTCGGACCGCCCTTACAAGCGCGCGGTTCCCACGGACCGCGCGCTGGATATTTTGAAACTCTGCGTGCGCGACGATGAAATCGATCCCGAACTCTTCCGTGTTTTTCTGGACGCTCAGGTTTACCGGCTCGCCGGGAAGTCGTCTTAGTCTTCATCGCTCATTACTCATTGGCTCTATCACGGTATGAGGAACCAAACCGGCGTTGGCATCTTCTAGACTGGGGAGAGGCTGCTTTGCCGTGCTGACTTATCTTCTTGGTCCGTTCCTGGCGCTGTTCCCGCGAAGGTGGCGTAAATTGCTGCCCCCCGGTTCCGCCGTGGAGCTGCGCAGGGCGACGGTCCTTAGCGGGTTCGGGGAGGCGGTGATCGCGCTCACCGCCCTGATGTACTGGTATTCGTACTACATGACGCTCATGGTGGAACATGGCCTGGATGCTGCGATCACCGGGAAATTGCCGACCGGAGTGACGGATCACGAGATTGGTTTCACGGCGCTGGTGATTTGGGCGACGCATCCGCTGACTTGGCTGCTCGCGTATGCCGGAGTCGAGGGGAGCGTGCGGTTGGTAAGCGCGGCGTTCACGGAGACCAATCTGGGGATTCTGCCGCTGTTCGTGCTGGACAAGGTGATTGGGGCGATCACCGGGCGAGGCAAGATAGAAGCATCTGCAACAAAGTATGGCTCGCAAGGAAATTTTTCCTCCTATGTCGGGGCCATTCGAGAGAGAGCGATGGTCAAGGGACTTATAGAGGTCCCGGATGAACTTTGCTTTAGCGGAAGCGCGCCGGATGAAATGCTCGAAATTCGCGCGTGCCGGAGAAAGGCAGACTGGAACCCACCGCGCACGGTGCGTTACCAGGGCACCTATTACCGGTTGGAGGCGTGTTCCGGGGGGAGCGCGTCACGGCCGTTTAGCTACACGCTGAGGAAATTGTCGGCGGGAGTTATGGGGCGGACCGTGCTGGTTTATTCGCCGGAGGAAGCCCCTGTCCTTGCGAAGAGATGAAGTGCGCGAGGTTCAGCGGTTGGCACGTACATCGCTTTCATCGGCATGAGGATCTCCACTACAATTCCATGCATGTTCTTCTGTCGCCGGGTCTCCTCGCTCCTCTGTGCTTGTCTTGTTGCCAATGTTTTTGCGCCCAGGGCTAATGCTCAGCAGTCTCCACCAGCGGTTTCCGGGGCGCGGATACTACTGCTGCCGCGGCGAATCGTTTCGGGCGAGCGCGCCACGCTCGCGGTGCTGGACGTGAACGGGCGGCTGACGCCGGGTGTCACGGTGAATTTCTCGAATGGGGACAGGCTCACGACCGACGCGACGGGCAGAGCTCTCTTCGTCGCGCCGCTGAATCCCGGCGTTATTTTTGGTTCGATTGCAGGGCGCACCGGGCGAGTCGCCACGGCCATACTCTCCCCCAGCGAGGCCGCGTCGACTTCGATCGAAATCTCAACCGCGCCGCGAGTGGCTTCGTTGACCGATCGCTTTGAAATCTTTGGGAAGAGTTTCTGCGGAGATGCTGACGCGAATCAAGTGACGATCGCGGGGCGGCCGGCGATCGTGCTCGCATCTTCACCAAGTTCGCTGGTCGTGCTTCCTCCGCCGGAACTGCAACCGGGCAGCGCCGTGGTGGAAGTCTCCTGCGCGAAACAGCAGTCGCTGCCGTTTTCCATCACGCTTGTCGGGCTCGAACTCGAAGCCGATTCCTCGCCATTGAAACCCGGCGAGCATCGAGCGCTCACTGTGCGCGTACGCGGGACGGCGGCGAAGATTGCGCTCGAAGCGCGGAACCTTGCGCCGGAAATTGCGGAACTTTCCGGAGGCAATCCGGTGCGAGCCACGAGCAGTGGAGGCGGGGAGAATTTTGCCCGGTTTGAAGTAGTGGGGCGGAAGAACGGCAGCTTCCTAATTTCGATCCGGCTGGTTTCTTCGCTGGGGCGTCCTCAATGATGAGGAATGCCCGCCGGTTTAGTTCACCTGCGGGCTAGTGCCAACACTGCTCTAATTCTGCGAAAAATGACTAGGCGCTTTTCTTGGCGCTTGCTTCCGGTGGGAGGGCCAGCCCCGGTGCGGCGTTCTCCGGGAGTGCTTCGACCGTTCCCGCGCCGAGCATGTTTTCCAGCGTGCCCTGCGCCTTTTCGAAGAGCTTGTCGGACTCGCTGTAGCTTTGCTGGGCATTCTTTAAGTGCGTACCCAGAATTCCGAATTTGTCCGCGAATTTTTCCAGTTGTTTCTCCACTCCGGAAAGGCTGGCCAGGAGACGCATGGCATTTTCTTCCATCTGCATGCCCCGCAGACCCATGGCGATTACGTGGAGATGCGCGTAGAGAGTATTGGGAGAAACAGCGATGACGTGTTTATCGCGGCAGTAGGCATCCAGCGGCTGTCCCTTGCCGTCTTCGGTCATGAGGAGTTCGTAGTAGACGCTTTCCGAAGGGACGAACATCAGCGCCACATCCAGCGTGCCTTCATCGGGCACGATGTATTTTTTGGTGATGGCATCGGCATGGCCTTTCACCGCGGTGGCAAAGGCGCGGCGCGCTTCGTCACCCTCAGTGGCGATTCTGCGATAGGCATCGAGCGGGAACTTGGAATCGATGGCCATCAGTTTTTTATCACGGAGCTTGATCACGGCGTCCGCTGCTTCTCCGCTCGAAAAGCGGTACTGCGTCGCGTACTGCGCGGAAGGAAGGGAATCCTCGAGCAAACGCTCCAGCGTCACTTCGCCCAGGGAGCCACGCGATTTGGCGCCGCCCAAAATGCCTTCGAGGGTCTGCGCGGTCTGGGACATCTGCTTCCCGGCTTGCTGCACTTCGCCAAGCTGGAGCTGAATCTGGCTGATCTGCTCGCGCGTATTCTTGAGCTCGTCGGCCATTTTCGTTTGCGCGTCGGAAGTCATCTGGCCGGTAATCTGCGCGGAGTTCTTGATGGCCTCCTGCAGTGCGGGGGCGACGCTGTCGAGGCGCTGCGCGACACTCTTGGCGATGGTTTCCAATTGGCCGGTGCTCGAAGCTTGCGAGGTTGCAATCGTCTGCAGGTCGCGGCGCAATTCGTTCATCTGTGATTCGATGGCGCCGCTTTTCTCGCGGCCCTGCAAGGTCTGCAAAGCCAGCCAGATCACCAGGACGGCCACGAGAAACACGCCGCCAATCAGGAATGCGTTCATTCACTCTCCGATACGAACACGGGAAACGGTCTTCTTACTGTACTCGTACTCGCGGTGTTCTGAAAACTGCTCCCAAAAAGAAAAGGGCCCCCCGACCCGGTCGGGAGGCTCTCATCGCTTTGAACTCTCAACTGTTAACGGTGGACTGTCTTTTTACCAGCTCAGCTTGAGGGCAAACTGGAACTGGCGCGCGTCGTAAGAGGCCGTCGGCTGGCCGGCGGTGCAGGTTGAGCCGGCAAAGGGGTTGCAAAGCTGGTCGACCGCGGCAATGTTGGTGCGGTTGAGGAGGTTGAAAGCGTCGGCGATGAGGTCGATCTTGAAGCGCTCGCCGAGGGGAATGCGCCGGGAGAGGCGCATATCCACCTGGAAAAAGTTAGGCGATGTGAAGCGGTTCCGTCCGAGATTTCCATTGCAGCCTGCTGGGGGAGCAACGAGGGGTACCGTAAACGTCGTGCCATCGTTGTTGAGGCAGACGTCTGCTGGGCCGAAGGTCACGCCAGGGATGAAGGGCGAAGTCGTTCCGCTAGTGGTGACAACCGAAGGCCGAGCCTGGGACGCGCCCAGATCCAGCCGCGTATCCGTTCCGGTGATGACGTTGAACGGGCGGCCGGAAGAGTACTCGATGATGGGTGAAAGGGTGAAATCGGCGACGAGATG
Source organism: Candidatus Acidiferrum sp. (assembly GCA_041495665.1). GTDB lineage: Bacteria > Acidobacteriota > Terriglobia > Acidiferrales > UBA7541 > Acidiferrum. Next base: position 3,945 of record JBGQDD010000097.1, on the reverse strand, counting down.
CTTGAAGAAACCATCGCCGGACTTGGCGCCTCCCGATTGGAAGACGGCGCTGTTTACCCAGCGATGGCGCTGGTCGTTCACCGAATTGGAACGCTCCAGGTTGGGGAAGCGGCTGTCCTGCGGCTCGAGAGGAGATTGCAGGTCGGTGGAGTCGTCGATGGAATGGGAATAGGTGTAGCTGGAGAGCAGCTCAAAGCCATGGGAGAAACGCTTGGTGAGATTAAAGGTCAAAGAGTTGTACCAGGAGTTGCCGTTGGAGAGCTGCGCATCGACGCTGTTGAAGGGAACGGGAACACCGAAGCCGCCCGGGTAACCAGCGCACTTTGCGAGCGCGACCTCTCCCGCGAAGCCTGCGGGAATGCCACTGGAGAAGCAAGGTATCGGTACCGCGCCTGCGGGAATACCCGGAATCGCCGCGGCAAAGGATGGATTGGGCCCGGAAGGCCGGAAGAAGTTGAAGAACGCCGGCGTTCCGATGAAGCCAACACTTGGAGACGAACAATTCCCCGAGCCAGGATGACCTTGTGCGAGGACTCCGGGAATCATTACGAAGATACTCGATGCCGCCCCGGTGCTGAGACAAGAAAACGGCGCGGCGTTGGAAGGAACGACGACGGTCAGCGGGTTGCCGACGCTGAGGCCCGAGGCGGCGGCGTTGAACGCGTTCTGCGCGAGCAGATGAGGATCGGTGGAATTAATGTCCTGCGGGCGGTTCAAGTGCAAACCGCGGGTCCGCTGGTAGCCGAGGCTGAATTTCCAGGAGCCCGCGATTTCACGTTCGATGGTGAGATTCGCCTGTTGCGCGTAGCCGTAGACGAAATCTTTACCCAAAGGAAGCGTAAACGGCAGAATGGGAAGCGGGAAGCCCGCGGTCAAATAGTTCTGGTTGGCGAAAAGCGAACCGGGGGCAGTAGGATTGAAGCGCTGCTGACCAGGCAAGTAAAACATGCTCGGGACCGCGGTCGTGTTGAGGACGCCCTGGAAAATGGAAGAGCCGTTGAGGTTGCCAGGAGAGTCCAAGCCGTTGGCGCACGCTGCAGTGATGAGCCCGCAAGCGGACGGCGTGCCGCCGGTAGAGAGCAGTTGCACGGAGCGGCCACCGTCGGCGGTCACGGAGTCGAAGGCAGTGGCCAGCAACGGATGATCGTAGAAGAGGCCGTAGCCGGCACGAATAACGGTTTTGCCGTTGCCCGCCGGATCCCAAGCCAAGCCAAAGCGCGGGGCGAAGTTGTTGTAATCTCGCGGGATGCCCTCGACGACACCCACAGCCTTTTCCGCCGCGGCATTGACCGCGGTGGCAGGGGCGAAAAGCGGACTGATTTCGACGTCGTAGCGGACGCCGTAATTGAAGGTCAGGTGGCGGTTCACACGCCAGTTGTCCTGGAGAAAGAAAGCGAAGGGGAGGTTGTCGAGAGGCGCATTGGAACTGCCGATCCCCTGGATGTAGGAAGTAGGAATTCCGAGGCCGTAGGACTGCAGGCCCGTGGTACCGGGAAGCCCGATTTCGCCGGCAGCGCAGGAACCATTATGCGGCCCTGTTGCGGGATTGATGCAATCCGGGAGTCCAAAGGTTGATGCGGAAAATCCGCCGAAGTTAGCAACACCACCGAAATCAAGTTCAAAAATCTGCGCCTTCTTGGAGCGCAGTTGAATGACATTGACGTCGCCGCCGATCTTGAAAGTATGGTTGCCACGGACGAGGGTCACATTGTCCGTGAATTGAAAGCGCCGCTCGATGCGATCGACGGTGGAGTACGGTTCGCGTCCGAAGTACGCAAACCCCGGTATATTCACGGCGATATCGGAGCCGCCCGGAAGCTGCGAAAAACCAAAGTGCAGGCCGCGACGAGCGACCTGCAGGCGGAATTCGTTGAAAGCGGTGTCGCTGACAATGGTGTCGTGCTGAAAGGTAAAACTGAGGTCGCGCGTTTGGCTCAGACCGGCGCGGGTACCAGCATTTTGCCCGAACACCTGGTTCTGTGAGGTGGACGGGAGGCCGGTAATGAGAGAGGGCGAAATGCCCGCGCGGAGGAAGGAATTGTTGTGATTATTCCAATGATGGTCGAGGCGGCCGGACCACAAACTGGTTTTCTCCATCACCGGATAGTTTCCACGAACACCGCTGAGAGCGGCGAAGGATGCCGGCAAGGGGACGGCCCCGGCGGGCACTACGGAACTCTTGGGACCCACCGCGGCGAAACCGCTGCAAACGAGGGAATTCACTGTGGCGCCGCTCGGGCACGATACCGGGAGCGGGAATTCTTGAAACAGGAATCCCCCCGGCACGGGAACCGGGTTGACCGGAGTGATCGAGCCCCCGGACAGAGTTGTCACCAAGGCTCCGTAGTCCAGTCCATTTAGCGCGACGCTTGAGGCCGAGCCCATGAAAACGGCGTAATTGACACCTAAGCCCGCGAGAGCGGGGCTGCCAGACGTGAGCAGCGCGTTGACAGCCGACGCTTGCGGGCTGGTCAATTGAACGGTAAGGCCGCCAGCCGCCGGGGGAAGCGTTACCGGCACCATCCCAAACTTGTTGATGCCAATGCTGGAGAATCCGGACTCCTCGCGTTGCGAGTATTCATAGGAGAAGAAGAAAAAGGTTTTGTCTTTCTTGATCGGGACGCCAAAGGTCAAACCGCTCTGGACGCGGGTATAGGCTTGCTTGATGGGATCGAGATTGCCGGTAATCGGATCAACTTGACCGGAAAAGGGATTGCGCGCTTGAAAGGCCTTGTTGCGGAAATACCCGAAGGCGTTGCCGTGAAAATCGTTGGTGCCGCTCTTGCTCACGATGTTGATGACACCGCCGCTGGCGCGGCCGTACTCGGCGCTGTAGTTGCTCAGAATAAGCTGAAACTCCTGGATGCCCTCTTGAGAGAGGGTCGAGCGAATGGCGTTGATGGAGTTATCGACGGCATCCGCGCCGTCAACACTGACCGCGGTTCCACGGGCGCGCGCGCCGCCGATGCTCAAGCCGCTGTTAGGAGCGGGACCGATGGTCGGGGCCATGTCGCGGGTGGTCTGCGAATTCGTAAGCGTGAAATTGATGTAGCTGCGGCCGTTAATGGGGAGATTGTCGATGCGGCGCTGCTCGACGGTTTGCGAGACATCGGACTTGGTCGTCTCGATGGGGGCGGTTTCCGCCGACACCGTCACAGACTGTTGCATGCCCTTGAGTTCCAGACGCGGATCGAAGTTGGCGCTCTCGCCGACGGTGAGAACGAGGGAAGCATTTTCATAGACGCCAAAGTTGGCGCCGCCATCCACGGTCATATTGTAGCGGCCCGGGGGAAGCCCGACGAGGTTGTAGCGGCCAGCGTCGTCCGTGACGGAGTTCCGCTGTGCGCCCGTGCCTGCATTGGTCACCGTGACCTTTGCTCCCTTGACCGGCAAATTCTGCGGATCAGAAACCGTTCCCGAAAGAGTTGCGGTATTGACCTGTGCCGAGGCCATAGCGGCCCACCCTAGTACCAGCAAGCACAAAATCGTTACAATCGTAAGCTGCCGCAAAGCCGTCAATTTATGATGCAACCCTGAGCGGGTCGCCGTCGATTGAACCTGCGGCCGCGAAGCGGCCGACGCACACACACCCTGCCTGCGTTGCATGAGTCCTCCTATTGTGGCACCAACGAATCTCCCGCTACCCCTAGCGGTGGCGGGCTATCCCGCCGCTTCCCAGATGAAACAATTGAATACACGGCTTTTACTGCAATATAGCGTAGCTTTCAACTAAAAACTTCCATGCCGTCACCCACGCCGTCACCCGCACCGAGCCGTCAAGGAGCCCGCAGCCCCTTGGTGGCGCCCAGAGTACTGACTTGACTGCGTCGAGAACGCCGAGGACCAGCGCAGAATCAACTAAACTGAGTGGACTGGCAAGAGACAAGGTACGAAACGGGGTCAGAGCGAGGGAATGTCGCTTCTTGTCGCCATGCACGGCCGATG
>JBGQDD010000096.1:0-9675 GCA_041495665.1 Candidatus Acidiferrum sp. | reverse complement strand
AATGGGTCGAGCCGGAAGAAGGCATCCTGGCCTACCGCTATCCCATGCAGGATCGCGAGATCCAGAACGGCGGCAAACTGACCGTCCGCGATTCGCAAGCCGCGGTTTTCGTGAATGAAGGGAAAGTTGCGGACATCTTCAAGCCTGGACTCTACACGCTGAATACGCAAACGCTGCCCATCCTGACTTATCTAAAGAACTGGGACAAAGCGTTCAAGTCGCCTTTCAAGTCCGATGTCTATTTCTTCTCCGCGCGAATTCAGACTGACCAGCACTGGGGCACGCAGAATCCCATCACCATTCGCGACAAGGAATTTGGCGCCATCCGTCTTCGCGGCTTTGGCATTTATTCGTATCACTTGAGCGATGCCAAATCGTTCTACAGCAAGATCAGCGGCACTCGCGACCTCTATCGCGTCGCCGACCTCGAAGGCCAGTTGCGCAACACCATCATTGCCAAGATGACCGATGCGTTCGCCGCCAGCCAGGTGCCGTTCCTCGATATGGCCGCGAATCAAGGCGCGCTGGCCGAAAAGATCAGCGAGACTCTCAAACCGTCCTTCACGGAATATGGACTCACCCTGGACACCTTTGTGGTCGAAAACCTTTCGCTGCCAGACGAATTGCAGAAAGTGCTCGACCAGCGCATCAGCATGAACGTGCTGGGTGACATGGGCAAGTTCACGCAATATCAGGTGGCGCAGGCCATCCCCATCGCGGCCGCGAATGAAGGCGGAGGCGCGGTAGGAATCGGCGCGGGCCTTGGCGCGGGCGTGGCTATGGGACAGGCTATGATGGATGCCATCAAGAAATCGACTTCGGCGCCCGCTAGCGTAGCAGCACCTGCTGCGGCCGGAGTTCCCGCTGCCGAAACCAAGTTCTGCAGTGAATGTGGCAAGCCCATCGCACGCAACGCTAAATTCTGTCCGGAATGCGGAAAGCCCCAGGAGTAGTGCTGTCGAGTGCCATGAGCGGAATCGAGTGGGTGGTCGAAGCCTTCGGATGCTCGTCGCCGTCGCTGCGTGACACGGCTGTCTTGCAAGATTTATTCAACGTCATCATCCGGGAGATGAAGCTCCGGCCTGTAGGCGCAACGCAGTGGCATCAGTTTCCTGGCACCGGAGGGATCACCGGCCTGTGTCTTCTCGCGGAGTCGCACCTTGCGTGTCACACGTTTCCGGAGCACGGCTCGCTCTGTCTGAATCTCTTTTGCTGCGTTCCGCGCGCTGAGTGGGATTTCGAAACGGTTCTGCGGCAACTCTTTGACGCGCATTCCGTTTCGATCCGCCGGCTGCAAAGGCCGTACCAATCCCAATTGAAGCAGGTTGCCAGTGACTGACGCGAAACCTCTCGCCGCAAGCCCGGTGGGTCATTCGCGATGACCCAGCCCGTCGCTAACTGTCCGAACTGCGGCGCCAAGATCGTTTTTCGCTGGTCCAGCAGCGTGCAGACCGTATGCGAATTTTGCAAGAGCATCCTCGTTCGAACGGATGTGGACCTGAAAAAAGTCGGCCAGCTCGCCGATCTCCCGCCGGACAGCTCGCCCATTCAAATCAATACCGAAGGCAAGTACGGCAACAAGGCATTTGTTGTAGTCGGCCGCATCCTTTATGAGTACGATCAAGGCGCCTGGAACGAGTGGCACGTCATGATGAACGACGGCACAAGCGCTTGGCTCTCCGATGCGCAAAGTGAATACGCGCTGTCTTTTTCTTCGAAGGAACAGAATCTTCCCGCCGTTGCGCAGGTTCACGTGGGCCAGCAATTTACCTGGAGTAGTCAACGCTATACCGTGAGCGTCATCACTCCAGCACACTACCGCGGCGTCGAAGGCGAATTGCCGTTTCAGTATTGGGACAAGACGGACGTCACCTTCGTCGATCTGCGCACCGAATCCCGGAAATTCGCTACGCTCGATTACAGCGATCCCGAACCGGCTCTCTATCTCGGTGAATTCGTGGAATTCGACGATCTTAAATTGAAAAATCTGCGCAGTTTCGAGGGCTGGTGATGAGCGCGGGCACTCCACCACTTTCCGGGCCTCCCAAGCCGCAGGCGAAGGCGCTGAATTGTCCCAAGTGCGGCGCGGCCATTGTGCTGCGTTCGTTCGGCCAGGCCGAAACTGTCGTGTGCGCGAGCTGCCACTCCATCCTCGACGCCAAAGATCCCAACCTCGCGATTCTTCAACAATTCGAAGCCGCCACGCATGAAGTCAAGCCGCTCATTCCTCTTGGCACGCGCGGCAAGCTGCGCGGCACGGACTACGAAGTCATCGGCTTCCAGCGGCGAAGCACCCAGGTTGACGGAATCACTTACTATTGGCACGAATACGTTTTGTTCAATCCTTACAAAGGCATTCGCTATCTCAGCGAGTACAACGGACATTGGAACGACATCAGCATTTGCAAGACGCTTCCAATGGCCGAGGCAAGCTCTGCCAATTACCTGGGCGAAATCTACAAGCACTTCCAGTCCGCCAACGCCAATACGGATTTTGTCCTCGGTGAATTTCCGTGGCAGGTTCGCGTCGGCGAAAAGGCCGCCGTTACCGACTACGTGCATCCACCGCGAGTCCTCTCCAGCGAAAAGCTCGACAAGGAAGTCACCTGGTCCATCGGCGAGTACATGTACGGCCGGGAAATCTGGGACGCCTTTAAGTTGCCCGGCGCTCCGCCCGAAGCGATGGGCGTCTACGAGAATCAGCCTTCGCCTGTCACCATCAATGTATCCGGCATCTGGGCCGCGTTCGCCGCATTCGCCGTCTTCCTCCTGGTGCTCATGGCCGGTTTCGACGTGCGCGCGAAAAAAGAGCCCGTCCTTCATGAGACCTATGAATACAATCGCGCTGAATCAAAAGGCGAGACCTCTTTCGTCACCGATGTTTTTGAACTTACCGGCCACACTTCCACCGTGGAAGTGAAAACCTACGCTCCTGTCAGCAACCACTGGATTTATTTGAACTACGCGCTCATCAATCAGGATTCCGGACAGGCCTGGGACTTCGGCCGTGAAGTGAGCTACGACTCCGGCTACGACAGCGATGGTTCCTGGACCGAAGGCAAGCAGAATGACGCCGTGGTGATCCCCAGCGTCCCTCCCGGCCACTACTATCTGCGCGTTGAGCCGGAGGCTGATCCGTCGCTTCCTAGGATTCCGTACACCATTGACGTCACCCATGACGTACCCGTCTTCGGAATCTACGGCATCGCCTTTCTCGCTTTGCTCGTGCCTGTAGTCATCATTTCGTTCCGCGCCTACACCTTTGAGCGGTCCCGCTGGTCCGAAAGCGATCACCCGCCCATGGAACTTTCTAATATATCCACCAGCTCAGGAGACGACGAATAATGTTCCGAAAATTCTATCTTCTCTATGGCGCTCTAGTTCTCAGTACCGCCGCTTTCGGCCAATACCGCGGCTGGAGCCTCGACACCGTCAATCAACTCAAAAACATTCCAAAATCCATCCGCGATAATCCCGGCTCGTACCGCTCGGTTTACGGCGGCTATCACCATTACACAGGAGGTAAATAGGATGAACCTCGTTCCGCTCGGCAATATCGTCGCTGCACTGGTCTTCGCGTTTGTCGGAATTTTCATCTTCATCATCGCGTTTATCGTGATGGACAAGCTCACGCCTTACCATCTTTGGAAGGAAATCGTGCAGGAGCACAACATGGCGCTCGCCATTCTTGTCGGCGCCATGTCTCTCGGCATCTGCATCATCATTGCTGCCGCGATTCACTAGCCCATGGGCATCCTGGTGTTCATCTCCGTGCTGCTGGTCGCGGCTTGCGGCCTCATCTACGAGCTTGTCGCCGGCACGCTCGCCAGCTATCTCGTCGGTGACAGCGTCTTTCAATTCTCCACCATCATTGGCACGTACCTTTTCGCGATGGGCATCGGCAGCGCTCTTTCCCGCTACATCAATCGCGGCCTCGCGAATCGCTTCGTATGGATCGAGCTTCTCCTCGGCGTAATCGGCGGCTTTTCCTCGGCGCTGCTGATGCTTGCGTTCGCCTTCACCCAGGGTTTCGAATTGATCCTCTACGCTCTGGTCCTGGTGATGGGCGTTCTGGTGGGGCTGGAAATTCCTCTGCTTATGCGCATCGTCCGCGACCGCTACCAGTTCCGCGATGTCATCGCGCACGTGCTCACCTTCGATTATCTCGGTGCGCTAGGGGCCTCGCTGCTGTTTCCGGTTTTGCTGGTGCCGCGGCTCGGTCTGGTGCGTTCTGCGATGCTGTTCGGCTTGATCAACGCCGGCGTTGCCCTATGGAGTACGTACCTGTTCGCTAATCAGCTTTCCGCCACGCGCGGTTTGCGCCTTGCCTGTCTTCTAGTCTTATTTGGACTAGCCGCGGGGCTTGCCGAAGCGAAACAGATCACCGCCACCGCCGAAGACAACATCTATGGCGACGAAATCATTTTTTCCCGCGACTCGCATTATCAGCATCTCGTACTCACGCGTTTCAAGGACGACCTCCGCCTTTTTCTCAACAGCCACCTGCAATTCAGCTCTCGCGACGAATACCGCTACCATGAAGCGCTTGTCCATCCCGGCCTTGCCGCCGTCCCGGCTCCACGTCGCGTCCTGATTCTTGGCGGAGGCGATGGCCTTGCGGTTCGCGAAATCCTAAAATATCCCCAGGTCGAGAGCATTACCCTCGTCGATCTCGATCCCGAAATGACCAGGATTTTTTCCTCCAACCCCATGCTCACGAAGCTCAATGCCAGCGCACTGCTTTCCCCGCGCGTGCACGTCATTAACGCCGACGCGTTTCCGTGGGTGGATTCGAACACTGATAATTTTGATTTCATCGTCATCGATTTTCCGGACCCCACGAATTATTCGCTCGGCAAGCTCTACACCACGGCCTTCTATCGCGCCGTCTCGCGCCACCTCAGCGCGCAGGGATTGCTGGTGGTGCAAAGTACCTCGCCGATGTTCGCCCGCGATTCCTTCTGGTGCATCGCGCAAACCTTGAAGCAGGCCGGGCTGCAAACCTATCCCTACCACGTCTACGTCCCCTCGTTCGGCGAATGGGGCTTCGTCCTGGCTGGCACGCACCCATACGCTCCTCCCAAGTCGCTCCCTGCCGGATTGCGTTTTGTCAGTGTGGACGGCCTTCCCGCACTTTTTCAGTTTCCTCCGGACATGGCGCCGCTCCCCATGCCCGCCAATCAGCTCAACAGCCAGGTCCTCGTCCGCACCTATGAGAACGACTGGAAGGACATCAGTCATTGAAGCTGGGCCGCCGCAAGTTCCTTGGTCTCGGCAGCGCGGCGCTCGTCGGTCTTTCCCTCAAAAGTGAAAAAAAGATCGAAGGCGGGTTCGTCAACGATTCCTTCCAGATGGGCCATCTATTGCGCGATCGCGCTTCTTTTCCCGCCGCAAAGCGCATCGAAAAAGTTCCCGTCGTCATTGTGGGAGGCGGCATCGCCGGCCTTAGCGCAGCGTGGCGCCTTCGCAAGCGCGGCTTCACCGATTTCGTCCTTCTCGAAATGAACGCCCAGCCTGGCGGCAACGCCCGCTGGGGTGAAAACGAAATCACCGCCTATCCCTGGGCCGCGCATTACGTTCCCGTCCCCGGCCCAAAAGCCGAATACGTCCGCGAACTTTTTGAAGATCTTGGCGTCTTGAAAAGCGGCCAATGGGAAGAACGCTATCTCGCTTTTTCACCTCAGGAGCGGCTATTTCTCTACGGCCGCTGGCAGGAGGGCATCGAGCCCTCCGTCGGCCTCAGACCCAAAGACCGCGATCAGTTTCAGCGCCTCGAAAATCTTTTCGCTGAGTTTCGCAAGAGCGGCTCTTTCACCGTGCCTCTCGAACGCGGCCTCTCTGCAAAGTCTCAGGATCTGGACCGCATCTCTTTTTCCGATTGGCTTCGTCAGCAGGGCTTCGATTCGCGGCTGCTGCACTGGTACATGAACTACGCCTGCCGCGACGATTACGGCGCGCTCTCGAGCGACACTTCCGCCTGGGCCGGCATCCACTATTTTTCTTCCCGCGAATCCGAGGAAAAAGGCCCGCTCACCTGGCCCGAGGGCAACGGCTGGATCACCCGCCGCCTCCTCGAACGCGTCAATGGAAACATCCGCACCAGCCAGATGGTGCACCGCATCACGCAAACCCGCCGCGGCGCAAGCGTATTTGCCGGCGACACCGAGTTTCAATCCGAATTCGTCATCTTTGCCGCGCCCACGTTTCTCGCTCCTTATCTTCTGGAGGATTTTCCGAGCCTCCACGATTTTGTCTATTCCCCTTGGCTCACCGCCAATCTCACCCTCGAGCGCTACCCCGAATCCCGCGGCGCCGAACCTTCCTGGGACACGGTATTTCTCGGTTCCCCCACGCTCGGCTACGTCGACGCCATGCACCAAAGCGTGCGCACGCACATCGACCGCACCGTCTGGACGTTCTACTGGGCCCTTGCCGAAGGCGCCCCCGCGCAAAACCGCCAGGTTCTCCTCGAGAAAGATTGGGCCTACTGGAAAGAAGCCATCCTCCACGACCTCGAGCGCGTCCACTCCGACATCCGCCAGTGCGTCTCCCGCATCGACATCATGCGCATGGGCCACGCCATGATCCGCCCCGCCGTCGGCTCGATTTTCTCCGAAGAGCGGCGCCGCCTGAAGCATCTCAATACCCGAATCTTCTTCGCCAACTCCGACCTTAGCGGCATTTCCATCTTCGAGGAAGCCCAATACCACGGCGTCGAAGCCGCCCAAAAGGTGCTGAAAAAACTCCACGGTTAGCCTCGGAACCAAATACCTCTCCCAAGGGCAGGATACTTCCCTGCAACTTTTCCGCGGCACGGGACTCTCACCAACCAGGGCAGGAGCGTGACTGCCGAGCCTCCGGGGGAATGGGAAGGCCCGCTGGCTAAGTTCCGGCATCCAAAATAGATAAATGTACGTAAGATGATAGTGAAGCTGAAACACCCAGGAGATCGGGAGGACAGAGATGTTGAACCGCAAGTCCCCGGAATTGACCTACGCTGATATCACTCCCAAGCCGGTCTATTTGGACCGCCGGAAATTCCTTCGCGCCATGGGCATTGTTGGCGCGACCGCAGCCACAGGCACGGGATTGCTTGAGCTGGCATTGCCTTCTCAAACCGTGTTTGCCGCGACGAAGCTCACCGGCCTCGTAAAGAGCCCCTTCAGCGCCGCCGAAAAGCAGAATTCCTACGAAGACGTCACCCATTACAACAACTTCTACGAATTCGGCACCGATAAGGGTGATCCGGCCAAAAACTCAAAGAATTTCCAGACGTCTCCTTGGACCGTTTCCGTCGAAGGCGAAGTCGGCAAGCCCCGCAAGTTCAGCATGGACGAGATTTTGAAGCTCGCTCCGCTCGAGGAACGCATCTACCGCCATCGTTGCGTCGAGCGGTGGTCCATCGTCGTACCCTGGATCGGTTTTTCGTTCAGCACGCTCGCAAAGCTTGTCGAACCCACGCCCAAGGCCCAGTTCGTCGCCTTCGAAAGCTACTACGATCCCAAGCAGATGCCCCAGGGAAAGTATGCCGGCATCGACTTCCCGTATGTGGAAGGTTTGAGGATGGACGAAGCCATGCACCCGCTCGCGCTGCTCTGCGTCGGCATGTACGGGGAGACGCTGCCGAATCAGGACGGTGCGCCCGTACGCATGGTTCTTCCGTGGAAGTACGGTTTCAAGAGCGTGAAGTCCCTTGTCAAAATCAAGTTTCAGCAGAAGATGCCGCCCACAACGTGGAACCGTCTCGCTTCGAACGAATACGGTTTCTACTCCAACGTAAATCCCAATGTCGATCATCCCCGCTGGAGCCAGGCCAAGGAACGGCGCTTGGGCGAAATCTTCATGAGAAACACCCAGATGTTCAACGGCTACGGCGATCAGGTCGCCGCCCTGTACAACGGCATGGACCTGAAGAAGCTTTTCTAGGCCAGGATCGCTTCGTGCGCGCCATCCTTTCCAGCAAGTGGACCAAGGCCGTCGTCTTCCTTCTTTGTTTTGTGCCTCTCGGCATTCTGGTCTGGCGTTTTCTTACCGGCAAACTCGGTGCAAATCCCGTCGAGTTCATCCAGCACGCTACGGGAGATTGGACGCTGCGGTTTCTCGTCTTCACCCTGTGCATCACCCCGTTTCGCAAGCTCTTCAAGCTCCCCGACCTCATTCGCCTCCGCCGCATGCTCGGCCTCTTCGCTTTTTTTTACGTCTGCCTGCACTTCCTCACCTATCTCGGACCGGACCAGTCCTTCGATTTATCTGGAATGTGGAAAGACGTCGCCAAGCGGCCTTTCATCACTGTGGGCTTCACGGCTTTTGTGCTGCTGATTCCTCTGGCGATTACTTCCACCACGGGCTGGATCAGGCGTCTCGGGGGCAAGCGCTGGCAACTGCTCCATCGCTGCATCTATTTTGCTGCTGTCTGCGGCGTCATTCATTACTACTGGCTGGTGAAGTCCGACGTGCGCAAGCCGCTCTTCTACGGCGCGCTCGTTGCAATTCTTCTTGCGTGGAGATTGGGCGACTGGCTATTCAAACGGCGGAGCCAGGCGCCCGTGCGCGTGGCGGCTCCACGTGTCTCAGTGAACGGCTGAAGAATCCTCTGACGGCGGCGTGTCGATGAATTCCACTCCCCAGAATCGCGGCGCAGGCGTTAGAAACTCTACTCCCACCCGTTGCCCCTTGTCCCCTGGATCACCCAGATAAACGATGCGGCATTCCTGCTCTTCCTGCGTCTCCGGGTTGATAATCAGCAGCATCTCTCCGTTGTCCACCTCATGCTTCAACATCAACAGGCCGCCCTGGCCGTTGACGACCACGGTTTCGCACGTCTCGCGGAATTTCTTGCCGTTGTGCCCGCGGCCCTGTGCCTGCACGTGCATCTTGTGAAAGACTCGCGAGCTTCGCCGGGGTGAGGCTGCAGTAATTTCACTCATAGCCCCATCTTCAAACGCCCCCGTCATACCGTCAATCTGTCCTTCCGTACAGGTGTTCCCGAAACGCAACCTCGCGGAACGCGGTTAGTGGATACCTCGCCTAAAAGCACGGTATATGGTCAAGCGATACCGGTTCGGCCGCCCCTGCAGACTTCCCAGAACCCCATTTCTAACCCGCAATTGGCACTTGATTTCATAACAATGTCGGCTCCTTCCTCCCGAGCCTTGGTCGTTGAACAACCACAGTCTACTCGGGTCGCGGGAGCCGACATTGTTATGAAATTAAATGACCGGCTGGGATTGCCAGGAAAGCTGGTTTTTGGCGTTAGATGGCGTTTCCCGTCGTCTGGAACCCCCTGGGGAGGCGGGTGCCACGGGATCAAGGGCTGTGTGCCTCATTTTGTGCCCCCCTCTCCATCGAAAACCATCGCAAAGGGTAGTACGAGGGCAGTGGCGAAAAGCGTCCGTACGAGCGTGGAAAATCAATACCATAGCAAATCATCGCAGTCGATGGGAAAGATGAGCGCTGCAACTGTTAACCGAAGGGTTGCTAGTTCGAATCAAGCGCGGGGAGCCAAATCTTTCAATCAGTTAGCGAGTTGCTGCATCCCAAAAACCCTTCACAGCAGGTGGCCGTAAGTGCCTGATTCTGCATGCTCGCTCTCGCTCCCCTCGGCTTGTCCACAACCAGATGTTTTGTGAACCAACCCAGAATCTCCTAACATTTGTCTATCCCATGTGGCTCATT
>JBGQDD010000095.1:0-9699 GCA_041495665.1 Candidatus Acidiferrum sp. | reverse complement strand
CTGCAGATGTACGTCGGTGCGAAAGATCCTTCCGATACGCTGACGCTGACGGGACATCCGAACATCAGCTTGACGATTCCTGGGGGCTCGCACGGCGATATCGCGACGGCATCGGTCGTCGTGAACTCCATCCCGGCGATCCTGGATGCTTCCGCTGGCCTGCGCACTTCGCGCGATCTGCCGCTGGGCTTCTTTTCACCTAACGCGCGGCCCTGAACCGAAACTGGAAAATCGAAAATAGCCGACGGATGGCAGCGTAAAGCTGCCGCTACAATTCGGCTTAGTTGTGCTTTACGAATTCTCCTTTGTGGCCGGTGAGGGAATTGTAGAGCGTCTCGACAAAAGCGTCATCGTTGACGAAATCGCCTTTCCATTTCGCCCACGGCGCGAGAATTTTCTCCTGCTTCATCTGGTCTAGGGTCTTGTGGTCGTTGAGGGCTTTCTGGACGACTGCGGAAGTTTCCTTGAGCATCTTTGTGAAGGCGCGGACGTCGTCGAGATTCGAGATCGCGCCATGGCCGGGGATGACTTTCACGTCCGCCGGGAGCTGCGCGGTGGCTTTTTCCATGGCGTCGATCATGCCCTGCACGCTGCCGCCGCTGGCCACGTCAATGAAGGGGAAGCCGTAACGCACGAAGTCGTCGCCCATGTGAACCACATTGTTCTTTGGAAAGAAGATGATGGAGTCGCCGTCGGTGTGGCCGGAGGGAAAATGCAGCGCGCGAATGTCTTCTCCGTTCAGGTGTACGGTCACGTCGTGCTCGAAGGTGATGATGGGAAGCGCCGCCTTGGGCGCGGGCTTATTTTCCATTTTGATTGAGCCACCGTTGCCGGCAGTGCCGCCAGATTCCAGGCGCTTGCGGACGTTATCCTGCGCGATGAGCGTGGATCCGGCATTGTTGAACGGCACGTTTCCGCCGGTGTGGTCTCCGTGATAATGGGTGTTGATGACGAAGCGCACGGGCTTGTCCGTGATCTTCAGGTCCTTCAGCGCGGCCTGGATTTTATCCGCCAGCGGCGCGAATTGATCGTCCACGATGACGATGCCGTCTTCGCCGACTGAAGCGGCAATGTTTCCGCCTTGGCCTTCCAGCATGTAGATGTTGCCGGAAACTTTGGTCACTTTGATTTGCACTTTGGACCAGTCCGGATCCTGCTGTCCCACGGCAGCTTGCCCGTAAACCAGCGCCGCACCAGCCAGTGCCAGAACCATCCAAGTCCGTGTCGTCTTGCTCATCTCGCTCCTCCTCAGGAATCCGCCGGGAATTCTACCATTGTGGTCAGTGTTGTGCCGAGGCGCTGAGGAGACCTGGAGGTAAGGAAGTAGGTGTGTAAGGAAGAGAGATCCTTTCCGACCAGGCTGGAACCTTCGGTTGTCGCGATGCTCCTCCGGATAGAAATCCTGCTTGGGGTTGAAGAGAGATCCTTCGGCTCCCGATGGTCGCTCAGGACAAGAATCCTCATCGGATTCCTGTTTAACAATAACACCCCCCTCCCCCCTGTTTTTCATAAGTGTTGCATCTAAAAGACTTGCATTGCACCAAAATGGTGCAGAAAAAGCTGCTTCCGTTTTCGGGGATGCTGCGAAGAGCGCGCCGGGAAGGCCGATCGGGTTGGCTGGCGTCCAATTCATGCGGAAGTGTAGCACGAACTCGGCTAACTGTCAATAAATATTATGTATTGAATATCATTCGAATGAGACTGGGGCTGGAAGTTGAAGATTCGAGGGGGGATAGAGGAGCGGATCTTGACTAAGCCACTCGGACGGCCAGTGTGCTCCGGCCCTGAGTATCGAGTGCAGACAGAGGAAATACGTTTCCAGAATAGAGGCGCGCTTCAATTTCACTAGCGGCAAAGGTGCAGTCTTCCTGGGGCATGATTGGGTGACGAACCCGGGCTGGAAATTCGTCATAGGTTCTGCCTTCGAGGCGTCGGCCCGCCTTCTTCTTGCGAACTCCGCCCCACTGTTTGAAAAAGAAAGGAACACCGCTCCGCTTGCACTGATCCCGAAGCGGCAAGACCCATTCCTTTTTCATCGGCCTGGCACCGGCCCCGCTCTCGCCGCCGACGATCATCCAGTCGATACCTCGCAAGTTCAGCTTGCCCATATCCTCCAGCAAAGGTTCGACGGAGAGAAAACGAACCTCGGCGTTTGCGTTTCGCAAGTCTTCCATGCGCGGAAATCCATACTTTTTGTCTTCCACGCTTACTCCCCACCAAATGTGCCGCTGCTCGGCAGCGAAGCGAAGCTTGGTATTGAGGAGTTTGCGGAGGCGCTCCGACCGTTTGGTCAGCACCTGGTAGGTATGCCACTTTGCCGCCACCATGACTTGAGCCACTGCCACGATGTAATTATCCGGAATGTCGTCGTGAAAAAGATCGCTCATAGAATTGACGAAGATCATTTTCGATGCACGCCAACGCAGCGGTTCCGCGAGTTTTTCTGGGACGAGCCGCAGATCAAAACCCTGCTCATAAGGGTGGCCCTTGACGCCTCTGAAGCGCTCCGCGAACGTCTCGGCGTAGCAGTGCTTACAACCGGGACTAATCTTTGTGCAGCCCCTGACAGGATTCCAAGTCGCGTCCGTCCATTCAATCGCAGAATTTGACGACATACAGGATCACTCCTCGGGCGGAAGATTCAAGAGTCGCTGGCCTGATGGGCCAATCTGGGTAGCTTTGCGCCAGAACTCCTTGCCGAGCGGATGCCGACTGGCAAGGACCATAAAATAGAGCAGGAGATTGCTTTCGTCACTCCTGATCTCAATCTCTCGGTCTTGAACTGTGCTGTAGTCGAGGTCTCGTAGTTGCTGCACATATCGATTCAAGATTCGTCGAGCGATTTGAGACGTTGATCCTCCGGTCTGCAAGTCTTCGCGCCAACCCGCATTCCAGAGGAAGTCCGAAAGTGCGGCTCCCTCAGTTTGCGCGTACAAAGGCAAGTTCATCCTTATCGCCATGCCGAACTGAATCGTCATCAACAGGTCCACCTTACGATTGTGCACTAAACGCTTGATCGTGCTGAATTGAATTTGCAGGCCTGTAGGGTCGATGAAAGCGAGCGTTAGATGGTTGGATGGCAATGCTTTCAGCACCTTATCAATCACGGTGTTACAGTCGCCTTCGATCAAGGAGATCTGCGAAAGTTTCGGATGACTGCTGAGTCTTTGTCTCAGCGAAGATAAAACCTCAGGTACATCGACAAAAACATACTGCGCAAAGTTATACTTCAAGGACAGTAGAGGCGAGCCTTCTACCTCTTCCTGGCTGCCTCGGATAATGCTACGGCCGGGGCCGGAGAATAAGTCCACGTATGACAATTTTCCCGCCCATTTTCTCGCGACACCTCGACTAAATATATCTAGATACCGTTCTAGGTAGTGTTTCTTGTCGAGCACCCACGGCCCTGTAGATCGCGCCGGTAGTGCGTCTGAGGCAATCGTAGGCGGTTCTGGCTGAACCAATCGTGGTACCCCGCTTTTAGGCTACCAACATTAAGCAGAGGGTATCACAAGCAGTCAGCTAATTTCTTCGTTCTCCAAGTAGTAGGCTAAATCCTCTAACAGGCTGCGGGACCAGTTCCTCGCCCCGGCAAGACTAGGTTCTACGATGCGAGGGGGGCTGCAAGTCAATTCTTCAGGGGCTGAAGCTCGATTGGTTGGGGGTGGAGTCATGCGGGAGATCTTCGAGGCTCAGGGAAAGATGGCGCTCTTCCTCGTACATACAACCCGGATACACACGACGCAAAAGGGACGCCGCTACAGAGGCAGAGAGGTCGTGCTTCCCATTCGTGGCGCGGTGGTGTACGTTCTTCTGCAATGAATACCCTCGATATGGAATAGCCAACCAGTTAGCACACGGAGGGAATATGGACCGGTCCAAAAAGAACGCAATGAAGTTCGAGAGTCCGATTGTGGCTCGCCACGTTGTTGGGATTCTACTGGCGGTGCTGGCCTGTTGTGGAACGGCGCAGCCGGAGGTCTGCAGCGGATCGAAAGTCAAGGTAGCGGAGCTGAGGAAATTCGACCAGCATCTTGTTTTGACGCAGAACGAGATCAACGCGGCGATCGCGACGCACCTGCCGTGGGGAGCGCCAGAATGCGCAAAGCTCCTGGTGTTACGAGAGTTTGTGGTGTGTTACGACGCCCAGCGGCGGATTCCGTTGTGGGCGGCCTACCAACTGACGTCAGCCGAAATCATCCAAAAAGAACGCCGAGATGCTTTTCGCACCGACCCGCGGCTGACCGACGCTGAGAATGCCCATTGCGCCGACTATCAAGGAACCGGCTACGATCGAGGACATTCGGTGCCGCGGGACGACATGAACAGGACTTTTGAAGTTCAGGCCGACACGTTTCTGCTCTCCAATATGTCGCCACAGACGCCGGCGCTGAACCGGGGAATCTGGCGGTGGCTGGAAGACCTGGGACGGGTGTGGGGAAAGGAGTTCAACACCGTCTACGTCGTCATGGGGCCGGTATTTGTGGGTCCACATTCACGCACGCTCCCATCCGGCCGCGTGGCTATTCCGACGGAGTTTTTCAAGATGGTAATCCGCCGGGACCAGAATGGCGATTTGCAGGCGGAAACATTTTTGCTCACAAACGGCTCGCACCTTCCGGTTCCGCCCGGGACCATGGGGGTACCAGGCCAGCCGCTGACGGCACAGCAAGCCGATGACTATTTGCTCCAGCACAGCACAAGCATCGGTTTTATAGAACAACTCACCGGGCTGAAATTCTTTCCTGGTTTGCCAGCGGCGCAGCGGCAAGCGCTCGAATCCAGCGTGCCGGGAACGCTCTGGCCGCGGAACTGAATCGGATAGTCGAGTCAAGCGCCTCCGCCGCGGCAGGGCAATTCTTCTTCCAATAGTGGGAAAAAGCAGGATGGCGGGATGAACCCGCCGCTACGCATAGAACGCCGGAAAAATCCAGGAGAAGAGCCCGCCTCCCCGACCAGTGTCGGGGCAGGCTCGAAGCGGCCGCTACAGGTGCAAGAGTCAGGGGCGCGTGGCGGCGCCGATGACGATTTCGAGGGGCATGTTCAGTTCCTTGCCGTTCCAGAATTTTTTCAGGGCGGCGAAGATTTCGGATCTGGCTTGAGCCATTTTTTCGGGTGTGAGCTGATCGAGGAGCGGGCGGAAGGGCGCGGCGACTTCGGTGAACTGCTCCCAGTATTCCTCGACGGATGCCGCCCAACGGCCGGCGACGATGCGGTCTTCCTCATGGACATTGCTGAAGCCAGCGGCCTCCAGCGCGTGGCGGAGGCGGTCGCGCTCGCCAAACATGAAGAGACTCGGGGCATCGGGATCGGGTGGGGGCGGAGGGACCGGAACGTGCTTCAGGATAATACCTGCCGTGGTAGTGAAGAAGGGCTGCTCTTTCTTGCCCCAAGCGACGAACACGGCGCGACCGCCAGGCTTCAGCACGCGAAAACATTCGCGGAGCGCTTTGGGGAGGTCGGGAAAAAACATGATGCCGAAGCGGCAGGTGAGCACGTCGTAGGATTCGCCGGGGAATGGGAGCGACTCGGCGCTGGCTTCGCGGAAATCGATGTTGGCGAGGCCTTTCTTGCGGGCGAGTTCTTCCGCGAGCGAGATCATGCCCGGGCCGAGATCGGTGGCGGTCACGCGGCCGGAGGGAGCCACTTCCGCGGCAATCGAGAGCGCGGGATCGCCGACACCGCTGGCGAGATCAAGAACGCGCAAGCCGGGGCGAAGATGCGCGGCATCGAGAATGGCTTCGGTAGCGCCGCGCGTGAACACGGCAATCTGGGCGTGCCATTTGCGCCAGGCGGCGACGGTCCTGTCACCGGTCCATTCCTGGTGAAGATGCTCGCGGAACTTCTGGATTTTTGCGGAATCAGGCGCGCTCATGAGTGACCTCCACGGCGGAGAAGTTTAACAGAGTGTTCCGTTGAATGCCGGAGCGAAGCGGACGGAGATGGTATCCACCGGCGCGAGGTCGAAGACGATTTCTTCGCCGGGTTCGATCCAGATGGGTGGGATGATGGAACCGGCGATGATGATTTGACCGGCTTGGAGAGATTCGCCGAAAGCCGCAAGCAAGTTGGCGGTGTCACGCACGATGTCGAGGAGTTCGCCGGTCAAGTTTTGAAGCGCAACGGGATTAGTGATGTTGGCGATTTCGGATCCGTTGCGGAGGACGCGGGCGGCGAGGCCGTCGAGAAGGCCGCCGGCGCGCGCGGGATCGTTGCAGCCGAGGATAATGTGGCGCTGATAGATGTTGCAGGCCAGCGTGCCTTCGACGTCGTCGGAGGGGTGATCGACGTCGGCGACTTCAATGGCGGGGCCAAGTGCGGCGATCGCCGCTTTTGTCGTTTCGCGGTCCGCGCCAGCGGGCAAATCTTTGCCGAGGTGAACGGTGATTTCGGGCTCGGCTGCGGGCTTCTTCCAATTCAAAAGAGAAAGCGTTGACCCGGAAGGAACAATAGCGCTTTCCATGAGGAAACCGACGAGGGGCGCGTTAATGCGAAGCCGCTCGAGGGCAGCGGGGCCGCCAAAGGCGAGTTTCCAGCCGAGAGGTTTGTGGCCAGAGTTGAGGAGCTCGCCACGGCGGCGGAGTTGCGCGGCCATTCCGCGGGAGATGCGCGGATCGTCCCAGGCTGCGCTCATGATGAGAAGGCCATGGGGAGTTCAGTAGCCTTCGGGCGGGATTTCGTAGCCGGCGGCTTCGAGCGAGCCGGCGCCGCTCCAGCCCCACACGAGGACGACGTCTTCGCCGCCGGTGTTGTCGAACCCGTGCCAGTGGCCGCGCGGCGTGAAAATCACATCGCCCTGGGCGCTCGGCTCGCGTCCGGTGTCCGTGTAAATGAATCCGCTTCCTTTGATCACGACGAAAAATTCATCGACGTTGGGATGGCGATGCTTGTCGTGGCGCGCGCCGGGAGGTAAAACGGTCCAGCCGACGAGAAGTTTGTCCGAGCCGGCGGTCTTTTGGTCGATGAGAAACTGGACCTGCATGTTGATCCAGCCTTCGTCGCGCGAGAGCCCGGCGACTTTAGGGACATCGCGGAGATTGGTGCGGTAGGGGTTCATTTCGACATGCCTCCCAGGCGGCGGTAGACCTCGTAGACGGTGACGAAATCGTGTTGCGCGAGGCCGAGGCCGCGGCAAGCGTTGAGCATTTCGTTGGCGGCGGCGCCGAGCGGGACGGGGACGCCCATCTTCCGGCCGAGGTCGAGCGCCAGGAGCATATCTTTTTGCTGGAGATTCACGTTGCCGTAGGTGGCGTCGGAAATGTGGCCTTCGAGAATGAGCGGCGCGCGATAGCTGAGCACGGGAGAGGCGACAACGCTTTTCAGAAAGGCGTCAACGGCGACTTCGCGGGGGACGCCACCTTTTTCCGCCAGGGCGATGCCTTCGCAGAAACCGATGACTTCGATGACCAGCGTCATGTTGAGCGCGACTTTTAGCTGCACGGCCAAGCCTTGCGCGCCGATGTAGGTGACTTTCGGGCCGATGGCAAGGAGGACTGGCTGGACACGATCAAATGCGGCTTTGTCGCCGCCGACCATGAGCGAGGCGTTGCCTTTCGAAAGCGTGAGGGTGGTGCCGGAGACGGGGGCATCCATCATCGTCAGGCCGGCTTTGGTAAATTCGGCGGCGACGGCGCGGCTTCCATCCGGGTCGATGGTGCTCATGTCCAGGTAGACAGCGTCTTTGCGCAAGCCGGCGATGATGCCGTTTTCACCGAGGGCGAGGGAGCGAACCGCGGCGGAGTCGGTGACGATGGAAAAAACGACTTCCGCTTCGCGGGCGACATCGCGAGGCGTGTCGGCCCAAAACATGCCGAGCTTGAACAGGGGCGCGGCTTTTTCCTTGGTGCGGTTCCAGCCGGTGACGGAGTGGCCGGCGGCAAGCAAACGCGGAACGATGGCCTGGCCCATGTCGCCAAGGCCAAGGAAACCGATTTTCACGAAGCACCTCTTTCTCCGCTCGAAAAATGCGGGGTAATTCTAGCGATGCGGGTGCGTCATTTATTCCAGAATTTCATGACGGCGGAGTAGTCGAGGTCTTCCTTGGCGGCGCCTTTGACATAGTTGTAGGTTTCGCGAGCGGCGGCGGTGGCGGGCAGGGCGACGCCGAGTTGATTGGCGAGATCGAGCGCGAGGCCGAGATCCTTGTGCATCAGGCGCAGAGGGAAACTCGGGACGTATTCGCCCTTGAGGAGATTGGGGGCTTTGATGTCCAGGACGCCGGAGCGGGCCATGCTGGACTGCAGGACTTCGACGAGCTTTTCGCCCTGAATTCCGGCGCGCGTGACGAGCGCGAGAGCTTCGGCGAGGGCGTCCACTTGTAAAGCAAGTATCAGATTCATCGCGAGCTTGATGGTTTGACCGGCGCCATGAGGGCCGAGGTGAAACCATTTCTTGCCCATCACGCCGAGGATGGGCTCGGCGTCCTTCAGCGTATCGGCGTCGCCGCCGATCATGAAAATCAGCTCACCTTTCTTGGCGCCCCAGTCGCCGCCGGTCACCGGCGCGTCGAGAAAGCGCACGCCGCGTTCCGCGCAGGCGGCGGCAATCTTGCGGGCGAGCGCGGGCGAAATGGTGCTGGAGTCCACATAAATGCTGCCGCGCTTGAGAGCCTGCATCGCGCCATTCGAGCCCCAGAGAACTTCTTCGAGGGCGGGAGGATCGCTGACCATGGAGAGAAGAACATCGGAAGCAGCGGCGACTTCCTGTGGGGATTTTGCGAGCTTCGCGCCGGCGGCGACGAGTTCATCGGCGCGCGAAGCCGTACGGTTCCAAACGGTAAGCGAGTAGCCTGCCTTGACGAGATTCATGCCCATGGGGCGGCCCATCAATCCAAGACCGATCAGGCCAATGCTAGGTTTCAAGAGGAACCTCCTCGACGGTGGCAGACACCAAACGCGTCTGTATTCTGCTCAGTCTGAGGAGACGATTGTAGCCGAATCCCTATGAAGAAACAGATACGGGATTATTCCGAACTGCTTAGGCGGTTTTGGGGCGGTGGGAAAGCGGGAGGAGTCCGGGGGCGCCGCCGGCCGAGGCGGTGGCTGCGGCGCTGCGAGGCTCGTGGTCGACCTTGGAGGTCACAGGGGCTTCGGGCGCGGATTTAGAAGTAGCGGTAACCGAAACGCTGCCTGAAGAGGCGCCCGCGTCAGGCTTTTCTTCGATGCGCACCAAATACTGGTAAGGGATTTCCCAGCGGAAGTGCTTGTGTTGTCCGCGCTGCTCGAAATTCTGTTCCAGGAAGATGGAACGGCCGGAGTCAGCCACGAAAGTGCCGGAGGCCGGCAAAAGGATATCGCCGGCGCGATATTGCACCTCCACGCGACGCCCGAGAAAGGCGGAGTAGCGAGCCATCCTGTAAGCAGTGTCCGTGGGGGGTAGTAACAGGGTCAATAGTACGGAAGGCCCCCCTACCGAAAACTGTGGAAAAGTGGGAGATCTCTTATGTGCTGCGCGCGGAAGGAATTGAGCAACTCTGGATCGATTGTTTTCAAAGAGGAACCGAAGTGTTCGAGACGCGGGATTCAGTGTAACACGACCGTTTCGCCGGATTTTGAGCGCCCGCGAGTTCTCGTTCGTGTGGGACGCGTCAACGTCGAGAGAGTTTGGCGGCGCCGTGGCTGGATTTTTCCAGCGCGCTGGACTGGAGGTAGGACTTCGCGCGCGCGTCGCCCTTCAGATAGGCATCCCAAAAGGCGAGAG
>JBGQDD010000094.1:0-9850 GCA_041495665.1 Candidatus Acidiferrum sp. | reverse complement strand
CGCGTTTCACCACCAGCGTAGCCGGCCCCATCTTGAAAATGTGCTTGGCCGCGCGCAGCAAATTGTGTTCGCTGGAAAGTTCGCGCGTCTCCGAATCATTGATCATCAGGATATCCACGTGTTTCAGCGTCTCACGCAGTTCCGCGTTCGAGCGCTCGATCCAGTAGTTCATGGTATCCAGCGCGGCGATTTTGGGGCGCTTCTTGACCTGCTGAAGCACGTCCCGCTGCAAATCCGGCGCGATATTGGCGAGGAAAACGTATTTCGCGTTGCGGTATTTTTCCGGCAAGCGGGGCTTGAATTCCGAAAATACATTCAGCTCCGTTGTCAGCGTTACGCGCTCGTTCAAATTCTCTGAATATCGGCCTGCCCAGAAAAACGTTTTTCCCGTGGCGCGTTCTAAACCTTCAATATCGATGGTACGCCCGTGAAAAATCCGGGCATCCACTTCCGTGAAGTCGTCTCCCACGATCCCCACCAGGTTTACGTGCGTGAAAAAACTGGCCGCCACGGCGAAATAAGTGGCCGCGCCGCCCAGCGCGCGGTCCACCTTTCCATACGGACTCTCCAGTGCGTCGAATGCCACGGAACCCACCACGAGTAAGGACACGATGCGCTCCTAAGAAATATATTTTCCGATAATTGCTGCGAGCCGCTTCTTTGTTGCCTTGGGGACAACCTTCAAATCCGTGACCAGCGCATGCTCGAGAGCCGACCCGCATTTGCAGGACCTGCTCGCGGGCAGCTCTCGAACGGCGGTCCGCAGCACCTTCTGCGCATTCTCCGCGTTTTGACTCAGCGTGGCGATAATCTGCGACGCCGTCACCGATTCGTGCTCCGGATGCCAGCAGTCATAATCGGTGATCATGGCGATTGTCGCGTAGCAAATCTCCGCTTCCCGCGCCAGCCGCGCTTCCGTCACGTTGGTCATGCCGATGACTTCGAAGCCAAGTTGCCGATGCACTTCCGCCTCCGCCAGCGTCGAAAATTGCGGCCCCTCGATGCAGATGTACGTTCCGCGGCGATGCACCTTGATGGCCTCATGGACGCAGGCGTCAGCAAGAACGCCCGATACCTGGCCGCAAGTCGGGTGCGCAAAGGCTACATGAGCGACGATTCCCTCTCCAAAAAAAGTGGAGGCGCGGTTCTTCGTGCGGTCGAAAAACTGGTCTGGGACGAGAAACTCTCCCGGACGCAAATCTTCCTTCAGCGAACCCACCGCGCTCACGGAGATGATGCGCTCGATGCCAAGCAGTTTCATCGCGCAGACGTTCGCGCGGTAATTGATCTCGCCTGGCAGGATGCGGTGCCCGCGGCCGTGGCGCGCCAGAAACGCCACGTGCTTTCCTTCCAGCGAGCCTAGCACGATGGCATCCGAAGGATCGCCGAACGGCGTTCGCACGCGAATTTCGCGCGTGTTCGTCAGTCCGATCATCGAATAGAGCCCGCTCCCTCCAATGATGCCGATCGCCGCCTGGGCGGCGGATTTTGCGCTCTTCGATCTGTTGGCCTTCTTTGCCGCCATATTTAGTTCTCCTCTAGCCCTGAAGGCCGCTCTTCTTCAGAATTTCGTTCACCGCTGAAAATGGATCTTTCTTCCGATCCGCAACTTCGGCAGCCAGCTCCGCCAATCGCGATTCGCCGCCCGCTCCGCCCAGGGCCCGCTCGAGCAAACGGGATTCGAGCAACTCGATCAAACGCTTTTTCCAGTGCTCGACGTGTTTTCTCCTGCGCTGGCCGCTTGATTCAAAATGTCTTTGGAATTTCCCGACCGTCTCGGCCAATTCCTGAATTCCCTTGTTCTCCGTAGCCACCGTGCGCACCACCGGAGGATGCCAGCCGTCGCGCGGCATCACCAGCGACAGCATGGCCAGCAATTGCTGCTCCAGCCGGTCCGCGCCTTCGCGATCGGCTTTGTTCAAAACAAAAATGTCGCCGATCTCCATGAGCCCGGCTTTCATGTTCTGAATGTCGTCGCCAAGCCCCGGCACCAGCACCACCAGCACGCAATCCGCCAGCCGCACGATGTCGATTTCATCCTGTCCGACGCCGACCGTTTCGATCAGTACATGTTTCTTCCCCGCCGCGTCTAGGAGTAGCGCCACTTCCGCTGTTGCCCGAGCGAGCCCGCCGAGGAATCCCCGCGTAGCCATCGAACGGATAAACGTGCCCGCATCACCAGCATGCCCCTGCATGCGAATCCGATCGCCCAGAATGGCGCCGCCGGAATACGGGCTCGTCGGATCCACCGCAATGATGCCAACCTGTTCCTGACGCTTGCGGTGATAGGTTGCCAGACGGTCGACGAGTGTGCTCTTCCCCGTTCCCGGCGCGCCAGTGACTCCGGTGAGATATGCCTGACCCGTGTGCGGAAAGAGCAGCCGGAGCAGCGCTTCCGCTTCGGGCTGATGGTTTTCGATGGCCGTAATCGCGCGCGACACCGCGCGCACATCGCCGCCGCGCACGCTTTCCGCCCACTTCTCAACGGGCGATGTCATACTTTTCCTGTGGAGCTTTCTGGAGAGGCAGGCGCATCTCCCCCTTATTTCTTGCCGAGGAGCTGCCGGGCAATCACCAACTTCTGAATTTCGCTGGTGCCTTCGCCGATGGTGCAGAGCTTCACGTCGCGGTAATACTTCTCCGCGGGATAGTCCTTGATGAATCCATAGCCGCCGTGAATTTGCACGCACTCGTTGGCCACGCTCACGGCAATTTCGCTGGCAAAGAGTTTCGCCATGCTCGATTCCCGCGTGAAGCGCACGTCCTTTTTATCCGCGAGCCACGCCGCCTGATAAACAAGCAGCCGCGCCGCTTCCACCTGCGTGGCCATGTCCGCCAGTTTGAACTGCACCGCCTGAAACTCGCTGATGGCCTGGCCAAACTGCTTTCGTTGCTTCGCGTATTTCGTGGCCGCTTCCAGCGCGCCCTGAGCCATGCCCAGCGCCAGCGCGGCGATCGAAATTCGTCCCCCATCCAGAATTTTCAAGCTGCCCGTAAAACCTTCGCCTTCCGGCCCGAGCAAGTTGTCCTGCGGCACGCGGCAATCGTTGAAAATCACTTCCGAGGTGTCGCTCGCGCGCATCCCCAGCTTGTTTTCTTTCTTTCCCGGCCAGAATCCTGGCGTCCCTTTTTCCAGAATGAACGCACTGATCCCGTGTGAGCCTTTCGATTTGTCCGTAACGGCCATGGCCACGCAATAATTCGCATAGTGGCCGTTGGTGGTGAAGGTTTTCGCGCCGTTGAGCACCCATTGATTACCATCGCGCACCGCGGTCGTTCGCGTGCCGCCCGCGTCCGAACCAGCCTCCGGCTCGGTCAGTGACCACGCACCAATCGCCTTCCCCGAAGCCAGCGGCACAAGATACTTCTTCTTCTGCGCCTCGGTACCGAACTTGAAGATGTGGTTGGAGCACAGCGAATTGTGCGCCGCAACGATCAAGCCCACCGAGCCATCTACTCGCGCCAGCTCTTCAATCGCCAGCGCGTATTCGATGTAACCCAGCCCCGCCCCGCCATATTGTTCCGGAAAAATAACGCCGAGCAGTCCCATCTCCCCCAGCTTGGGCATGATCTCCACCGGAAAATGAGACGCTTCGTCCCACTCCATCACGTGCGGAGCGATTTCGCCCTCGGCGAATTCCCGCACACTGCGGCGAAGATGCTGCTGTTCCTCAGTAAAGCTGAATTCCACGGTCTCTCCGGTGTGACTATCTGCTCTCGCTATAATCAGCCCAAATATAATTTATACCACAGTACTCGCTTCCCCCCATTGTCAGGCTTCCTGACGTGCTCGTCTCGCTCAATACCATTCACCGAAAATCACGATTTCTTCTTCTCGCCCTTCGCCCCTCTGGTAGACTCCTGCCCATGCGCCGCCGCCATTTTCTCACTCTTTCGGCAGCCACCCTCGGCGGCGTTCTCGTTTATTCTCTCGATCGCAAGGCCTCTCTGCTCGCCTCCGAGCAAAAATCGTTGCGCGTCCCGCTCCGCTTCTTCACCGAAACGGAGGCTCTAATCGTCGCCGCTGCAACTTCGCGCATCTTCCCCTCGGACGAGTCCGGCCCCGGCGCTCGCGAGGCGGGCGTCGCAGTCTACATCGACCGTCAGCTTGCCGCCTCTTACGGTCGCGATCGCTACCGCTACGCGCAACCCCCGTTCGAAGACGCCCCGCCAGAACTCGGCTATCAAGGCAAAGAAACACCGCGCCAGATTTACCGCGAAGGCCTGAGGAGACTCAAAGCTTTTCATCTTCTTCCGCCCGCCGACCAGGACGAGGCCTTGCAGCAGATTGAATCCTCAGTTTTCTTCGCCCTCCTGCGCCAAAATACCATCGAAGGAATGTTCTGCGATCCGATCCACGGCGGAAACGCCGGCATGGTCGGCTGGCAGCTTGTCGGCTTCCCCGGCCCGCGCATGAGCAACTACGACGAGATTGAGAAGTATTACGGGAAGGCCTTCCTCCCCAAGCCCGCCAGCCTGAGCCAAGTCACCGGCAAAAAAATCCGTCCCAGCGAGGACGAGCCGTGAAGACTCTCCCCGCCGTGGACGCTGTGATTATTGGTGGAGGTTGGGCCGGCCTGCTCATGGCCAAAGAACTCGGCTCGCGCACCGCACTCTCTATCGTGGTCCTGGAGCGCGGCGTTTCAAGGAATCCATCCGACTACGCCGACGCCATGGACGAATTGGATTACGCCATCCGCATGCGCATGATGCAGGATCTCTCCCAGGAAACCGTCACGCTCCGCCACAACGCCGGCCAGCGCGCCCTTCCCCTTCGCCAACACGGCTCTTTCCAGCCCGGCTCCGGCGTTGGCGGCTCTGGCGAACACTGGAACGCCCTCTGCCCCCGCTTTCTTCCTGATTGCTTCGAGCTACTTTCACGCACAACCGAAAAGTACGGCACGAAGGCGCTCCCTGAAGATCACTCCATCCGCGATTGGAGTGTGACCTACGATGAACTCGAGCCCTACTACACCCGTGTCGACAGATTGCTCGGGGTCTCCGGCAAAGCTGGCAACCTGCTAGGAAAAAAAATCGAGGGCGGCAATATTTTTGAAGGACCGCGCAGAGAAGAATATCCCACTCCACCCACCAAGGTCCCTTACTTTTCCGCTCTTTTCCGCGACGCCGCAAAATCTCTTGGCTATCATCCCTTCCCCGCCCCATCAGCCACGCTGAGTCAGTCCTACACCAATCCCGACGGTATTTCGCGCGGCGGCTGTACTTACTGCGGATTCTGCGGGCGATTTGGCTGCATGGTCGGCGCCAAGGCCCAGCCCACTACCCTCCTTCTACCCGTCATTCAAAAACGCAGAACCGTGCTCCTTCGCACCGGCGCCTGGGTGCGCCGTATTCTGTTTGATTCCGGATCAAGCTCCAAAGCCCGCGGTGTAACCTACGTCGACGCCTCTGGTGAAGAAATCTTTCAGCCCGCGTCTCTCGTTTTCCTCTCTTCCTGGACGTTCAACAACACTCGCCTGCTCCTTCTATCCGGCATTGGCGAACCGTATGACCCTGCAACGGGCCGCGGCTCCGTCGGAAGCAACCTCACCCACCAAGTCAGCACCAACGCCGCCACTGCTTTCTTCGAACAACCCTTGAACCGCTTCATGGGCTCCGGCTCGGCAGCGACGTTGGTTGGCGATTTCGATGGCGACGTTTTCGATCGTGGGACACTTCCGTTCTTACGTGGTGGCACCCTCGGGGCGCGAGGCTATGGCTACCAGCCCATCACAAATTTCGGAGTCGTTCCGCATTCACTGAAAGCCCGGTGGGGTTCTGAATGGAAGAAATCCGCGGTTCATTGTTACGACCGCACCGGAGTCATCGGCTTCACCGGCGAGCATCTCGCCTACAAAAGCAATTTCATGGATCTCGATCCGGCCTACAAAGACAAGCTAGGCGACCCACTCCTCCGTCTCACCCTGGATTGGCATGACAATGAAAAGAAAATGGCCGATTTCGCTACCACCAAAGCTGTTGAAATCGCTCGCGCCATGAACGCAACAGAAATCACTCCATTTTCAGGCTTGCGCAGCTACGATTCCACGCGCTATCAGACCACTCACGTTCAGGGCGGCACGATTATGGGCAGTTCACCCCACCACAGCGTCGTGAATCCCTACCTGCAACACTGGCAACTCTCGAATCTCTTCATCCTCGGCGCCTCGGCCTTTCCGCAAAACGCCTCGGCGAATCCCACCCCGACGCTCCTCGCCCTGGTCTATCGCACCGCCGACGCCATCTTCGACCGCTACCTGAAAAATCCCGGTTCGCTGGCTTGATCAAACCAACATGCGCTTCCTCAACGATTCACCAACCCGCCGGGTAATGGTTGGCTCTGTTCTGCTCGTCAAGCCAGGTCTTTAGCGGCGCGAAGTAGTCCGCCAGCGCCGAGGCATCCATCTGCTTCTCCCCCGTCAGCGTCTCCAGCGCATCGGGCCAGGGCTTGCTCAACCCCATCGCCAGCATCTTGTTCAGCTTCTCCCCGGCCGCTTTGTTTCCATAGATCGAACAGCGGTGCAACGGGCCGGTGAACCCCGCCTCGCGGCAAAGCGCGCGTTGAAACTGAAATTGCAAGATGCGCGCGAGGAAATACCTCATGTAAGGGGTATTCGAGGGCACGTGGTATTTGGCTCCGGGATCAAAATCGGCTTCCGTGCGCTCGACGGGCGGCACAATGCCCTGATACTTCCGCCGCAATTCCCACCACGCTTTGTTGTAATCTTCCGGCTTCACCTGGCCCGCGAACACTTCCCAGCGCCACTTGTCCACCAGCAGCCCGAACGGAAGAAACGCTACTTTTTCCAGCGCTTGCTGCAACAGATAGTCGATATCGCCGGACGCCGGCGGCACCATATCGATCAAGCCAATCTGCTTGAGGTATTCCGGCGTGACGGAAAGCGCGATCGTGTCTCCCACGGCTTCATGAAACCCGTCGTTGGCGCTGTTCTGGAAGAGCGGCGGCTGCGTATTGTACGCACGCTGGTAGAAGTTATGCCCCAGCTCGTGATGGATCACCCGGAAATCCTCTTCCGTAATCTGAATGCACATCTTGACCCGCAGATCGTCTTTCGAATCGATGTCCCATGCACTGGCGTGACAGACCACGTCGCGGTCGGCGGGCTTGGTGAAGAGTGATCTCTCCCAGAACGTCTTCGGCAGCGGCGCAAATCCCAGCGAAGTAAAGAACGCTTCTCCGTACCGCGCCATTCCCTTCGCGTCCGTCTTTCGTTCCTGCAAAATCTTCGTCAAGTCGTAACTCTGCGCCGCCTTTGGCGAATCCATCAGCGAATAAACGTTGTTCCACTCCTGGCTCCAAATGTTTCCCAGCAAATGCGCCGGAATCGGCCCGTGAGCCGGAACTATCTCATTTCCGTATTTCTTCCGCAGTTGCCCCCGCACATAAGCATGGAGCGATTCATACAACGGCCTCAGTTGCTCCCAAAGCCGGTCGGCTTCCTTCGCCAATTGCTCCGGCGGCATGTCGTAGTTCGAACGCCACAATGCCCCCGCATCTGCAAACCCCAGTTCTCGCGATCCCGCATTTCCGAGTTCGACCATTCTCGCGTAACGCTGCCGCATCGGCCCGCCCACGGCGTGCCATCCAATCCACGCGCGCTTTAGTTCCTCGGCGTCGCGGCTCGTGGCCATCAGTTTGCCGACCGCTGTCACATCCAGACACTTCGCCGCATCCCCGTTGGGGCACCACTTCCCTTTTCCGTAGTCACCGTCCAGCGATGCCAGCACCTGCGCCAGTTCCTTCTGTTCTTTCGCGTTTGCAGGCGCCGGAAATCCCGCGGACAGCTTCAGCAGCAACATCTTTCGCGCCATCTCGGGCGGGAGCACGACCTTGTCAAAATCATGCGCCTTCTTGGACATCTCCGCGCTAAAGGCACTCAACTCCTGGTTGGCCTCCGCTGCGATCTCCTCCGTATCATCTGTGATGAAATTTTCCTCTACCCACGATGCTCTTTGCGCCTTGTTGGTGAGATCGAAGTAGCGGCTTTCCGCTTCGTCTAGAAACTTCTGCGCCTCGCCCACCGTAGGAGGACTTTTCCTTTCCGATGTTTTCGAGGCGGGTGGATTCTGCGCCGAAGCGGAAGCAACGAGTATCAATCCTGCCAACGCACACGCAACAAGATTCAGTCGTTTTATGCCATGCTTCTTCATGCGCCCGCCTTCTGCGTCTTCGCAACCACTTCCTTCAGTACAACGAGAGCCCGCTCGATCCCCGCGCGGTCCACATCGCAGTGCGTAACGAACCGCACCGCATGCAGCGCGGTATCCTGCGCCCACACTCCGTGCGGATGAAGCGCATCGCACAACTCCACCGCGGTTTTTCCGGTCTTCGAGCAATCAAAAATCACGATGTTCGATCGAACTTTCTTCGCATCGATGGTCAGCCCCGGTATTTCGGCAATGCCTTCCGCCAGCCGCTTGGCATTCTCCTGGTCGATGTGCAGCCGCGCCGGCGACTTTTCCAGCGCAATCAAGCCTGCCGCGGCGATCACGCCCGCCTGACGCATCCCGCCACCGAACATTTTCCGGTAGACCCGCGCCTTCTCGATGAACGCTTTCGTGCCTGCAATCATCGACCCCACGGGCGCGCCCAATCCCTTCGACAAACAGAACATCACCGAATCCACTTTTCGCGTCATTTGCGCGACCTTATCCCCGAGCGCCGTCGCCGCATTATAAATCCGCGCCCCGTCCAAGTGCACTTTCAAGCCCGCGGCATGCGCGTGGTCGCAAATGTCATCCACCTGTGCCGTCGGATAGAGCGTTCCTCCCGCCATGTTGGCCGTGTTTTCCAGGCATACCAGCACGCTCTGCGAATCGTAATAAATCTTCGGCCGGATGACCGCCTCGATCTGCTTCCAGGTCAGAATCCCGTCTTCCCCCCGGGCCGTTCGCGGCATGCAGCCCGCAATCGCCGACATCGACGCCAACTCATACAAATTCACGTGGCTGCGCTCTTCGCAAATCACCTCGTCGCCGTGATGTGTCCACACCTTGATCCCGATGAGATTCCCCATGCACCCGGTAGGAACAAACAGCGACGCTTCTTTACTAAAAATCTCCGCCGCGCGCTTTTCCAGACGGTTGACCGTCGGGTCCTCTCCGTACACGTCATCTCCGACCTCCGCCTCCGCCATGGCGCGCCGCATCTCCGCCGTCGGCCGCGTCACCGTATCGCTCCGCAGGTCCACCACCCCCGCCGGAATCTTCCCCGCCTCCCCCACCTGATCCGGATCCACGCTCTGATTCCCCTTTGCCACCGTATAGCTCATCTTCTTCTCTTCTCCGTGAACGGCGCCTGCCCCGACCGGGTCGGGGCGCTCTCCGTGTCCTCTGTGTAAAATCTATTTCTTTCTGACCTCTGCGTTTCTCCGCGCCCTCAGCGTCTCTACGTTATCTTTAGTCTTTATTCTTTACCTCAGCAACTCCACAAACACCTCGTTCGAAACGCTCAGTCGCCCCGGCGCAAGCCGCACCACGCCACCATCCCGTTCCACCAACCCCGCCGACGCCAGCGGATCAAACCGCGCCGTCAACGTAACCCCATATTGCCGCTCGATTCGCGCCACATCGATTCCATCCAGCTGCCGCAACCCGAGAAACAATTCTTCCTCCAACGCGCTCTCCGCCGTCAGCGTTTCATGCTGCTCCACCGGCAATCGCCCACTCTGCATCGCCGTCACATACCCCGCCGCGTCGTGCGCATTTGCCCACCGCTCCGTCCCCGAAAACGAATGCGCCCCCGCACCAAATCCCAGATACGCCTCGCGCCGCCAATATTTCAAGTTATGCTTCGATTCAAACCCCGGCTTAGCCCAGTTCGAAATCT
>JBGQDD010000093.1:0-9860 GCA_041495665.1 Candidatus Acidiferrum sp. | reverse complement strand
GGCTCCGGCTTCGAGCACGGCGCGTGTTGAACCGCAGTCGTGCGTCAGTCCCGAATAACGGCGAACTCCGAAGTTATGGCCTGAGACGGACTCCCGACTACGCTGTCCAAAAGTCCCGTTGTGGGACGTTGCAGCTCCAGTGACGGTTGCGACCGATTCTGGTTGGATCAGGGTCTATCCAGAAGCAATCCACTCGGCAGCCTACCCACGTATCGGAAAGTGACCTGCGGACTCTCGGCAGATGTTTGTTCAAATCGCGGGCACACATCCCGGCTGCCTGGGAACTTCATCGGCGCCAGTAATGGACTACTGCAAGCGGAACTGGAGGGTGACTGTCAGGTGCATGGAGACAGGATTGCCGTTGAGCGATGCGGGCTGATATTTCCACTGTCTCAGAGAGTCCATGGCCGCTTGATGCAGGAGCGTGGGGCCGGAAACAACTTTCATGGTGGTCACGCGTCCGTTGGCATCGATCAACGCGTCGATGAGGACGTTGCCCGAAACATGCTGGCTTTTGGCGAGTGCCGGATATAACGGGGGCACGGAAGAAATCAGTCTTGCCTGTTTCACGTCACCGCCAATGGGAAGCGGCGCGACGGGTGCCGAAGGCTGTTTGTTGCCGCCGACGAGACCGGCGTTGAGCGTATCTGAGCTGGACTCGGGCTGGTCCTCGTTGTTTAAGGTGATGCCTGCGTCAGGCTCTCCGCCGTTCTGTGCGCGCCGGTTTGGCGTGACCTTGGGTGCAGCCAGATGCACTTCACCGAGGATGGGCTTCTTCGGCTGCTCCGCAGCCGGCCGAACCGAAGCCAATGTAACCACCCCGGCGCCAGCGTTTGCCGTGTTCAACGTGGGTTGCGAATTGCGCTCGGTCGCGGCTGATGCGGCTGCCGGCACGACGCTGAAAGTATTCGGGGCCGAATTGGATGCGGCGGTCGTGTTGGTAAGCGGCGCCGGATTCGATTGGGCCGGGGGATTCGTCTGCGGCAGGGCATTCCCCTGGGGTTGTGATGGCGAACTCGCCGCCGGAAGGGAGGCCACGGAAGCCTGCACACTCGACGCCGGCGCCGGACCGGCATGCGTGCCGCCGGACTGCTGTTGCATGTACCACCAGCCGCCAGCGAGCAGCAGGACACCAGCCGCGATCGCTCCGATCAGGATGCCTTTGCTCGAACTCCTGGATCCGCTTGCCCGGGTACTTTTCTCTTTGTCAATCGGGAGTGCATCACCAAATGTTGGAAGCGGCAGCTCGGGGAAGTGGTGTTCTTCCACGGCCGCGAAGGTCTCCGCAGCAGTTTCTTCAACCTTAGGCTGTTCCGCGAGGCGCCTTGTTTTTTCCCTTTCGATTAGTTCCTGGGTCGAGGAAGGGGCAGCAGCATTGCGAGCGAGAGGCTCGAGCCACGCTGGAATTTTTAGCTGTTCGTCCTCGAGGGACGATTTCGCGGGCGGAGGATCGAGTTTCACGGGCGCAACGGGCTTGGCGGGCACGGGTTCTAGCGCATGAATGTGGGATATTTCCAAAACTCTTGCGGCGTTCTCCGCAAGTTCTTTCTGTATGACGACGGGAGGCACATGCGGAATTTGCACGGAGACCGTGGCAGGCGCCGCAGGCGCTCCGGAGAACATCATGCTCGAAAGCTGTTCCTGTAGGCGCGCCGTTTGCTGCTTAAGCACTTCGGTTTCCGGGTCAGCGGAAGTCGGCGCGGGGGGCGGAGGGACGACCGCAGGAGCAGCCGGTTTGGCTTCGAAGAGAGAGAGCAGATTCGGAACGGACGCCGTCATGGGAACGCCCGGCGTCTGGGCGGGCTCAAGAAAGGAAGCCTGGGCTTCCGATGCGCGCGGTGAATCAAAAAGTACAGACGCGGGCGCGACGTGTTTCACTGGCACGGCATTCACCGTGAATTCCGGAGTGACGGACACCGGCGCAACAGGCACAACCGGGACGCCAGGCGGAAGCGGCGGCGGCGAAGGAAGGTCCAGTGGAGCTCCCGGATCGAAGGACGTGGACAATGCGGAGGAGAGCGGTGCAACGGGCGCGACCGGCTTTAGCGCAAGCGGCTCTTCCACTTTCGGCGCCGCGCGAATCTGAGTCACCGGTACCGTGGGAAGAACAAATCTCGCTTCGGCGAGCTTTGACTCCACATCTTTCACAACGGAAACGGGAACAGCAGGCTTCGCTGCAACGACGATGGGAATAACGTTTGCCGCAGTCGCTTCGACCCTGGGCGCAACCAGCCGCGGGATCGCCGGCGAGCCGCTGGCCGAGGATGAACTGACCGGCACCGGGGCGGACGCTCCGGACTGCGGGCCGGAACCGATCCGGTCACTCGGAAAACGCATGCCCCAGAAGCCGACCACGGACTCCGTGAACTCGAGCTCCACATACCCGCTCACGTTGCGATAGTTCTTGGACTTGACGACCTGGCAGACAACTTCTTTTTTTGTTTTGTCGTTGGTGAGAAAAAGCAATTGCCCCGGAGCAACGGAAGAAGAAAGACGGATGACCGCACCGTTGCCGAAAACGAGGACGGTCTTGGTAGATTCGGAGAAAGGCTCGCGCTTGTCGCTGCCTTCGACGGTGCGCGCACCGTTGACCGTGACCGGCACTTCCAGCGCGACGGGCTGCTGCTTGATGGCCGTATCACCGGGTAAGGTGGAGATTGACGCGGGACGCTGCGGCGTTTCCGGCCTGGCAGTTGAAATCTCGTTCTCTTTGACGGTAGGAGGCATGGCTTGCACACTCACGAAGGAAGATTTTCTTAGTCGCCCTGTCCCAGACAGGGTTCCCCACAAACATCTCTATATTCGGCCTCGAAGGAGAGGGCCAACCATAGTACGTGCGTACTACAGTGGAAACACCTGTCCGTGCGGACAGGCCGGGATTTCGCGGAAGGCCAGGCTTTGGGAGTGCCGGATCGGAGTGAGCACAGAAAGAAAGGAAAAAATTGTAAGGGTTATCGCGGAAGAGGAGGCTGAAAGCGCTGGTCGACTTCCACCTGATAGCCGGTGACGAGTTTATTGGTTTCGTTGGCCATGCCGATGATGGCTTGAAGCTCCTTGAAGATGGCGTCGGTCATTCCTTTGCCGAAGGCGGAAGCGGTATGCGAGGCGATGCAGTAGTTGCAGTTGTTGGTGACACTGACGGCGATGTAGATGAGTTCCTTGGTGAGCGGATCGAGCGCGCCGGGCCCCATGATCTGCTTGAGACTTTCCCAGGTGCGTTTGAGCAACGCGGGATCGTGGGCGATGGCCTTCCAGAAGTTGTTGATCCAGTCGATTTTGCGGGTGGCCATGATGTCGTCGTAAATGGCGCGCACTTCCGGCGGGGCGTCTTGGTATTCGATCAATCCGAAAGTGGACATGGGGGTCTCCGAAGATTCCAGTTGCAGCGGCAGCAAACAAGGTAACAGGAAATGGAAGGAGCAGCTAGCGCGGGGAAACCGCAATCGGGGCATCGAAATCGAGACAAGCGACAGCTCAAGACTTATTAGGAAAGCTGCCGTGCGGCACCGGGTTAACACGTTCTAAGTATGAAATTTATGGGTGCAGCGGATGAAATTCATTGTGCTTGACAGGCGCGCGGGGGAGAGTTAAAACTCAGACACAATAGCAATAGTGGCCTTAGAGCTGTAATGATTTTGTGAACCGAGAAGGGCGAGCTGGTCCGGGGGGCTTGTCCTTGTTTCCAACGACAGATTTTGGTCCTTCAACTGAATGCGAACATTTCTCAATGCGGCTTTTCAGTGAAATTTCATTGATTGAGACGTGAAACCGAAACGGTGCATAGGGGCGCTGTTATTGATCTCCATGGGGGGGTGGTTTATGAAGCGACTGGTCCTAACGATTGTCGTTGTATTGTCGCTCGCGGTGGCAGCAAAGGCCCAGACGTTCCGTGGCACGATTCTCGGCACGGTGACGGATTCGTCCGGCCTGGGGATGGCCGGCGCCACGGTCACGGTAAAGAACGTGGAGACGGGCCTGGCGCGCGCAACCCAGACCAGCGCCGACGGCAGTTACACGGTGGCGGAACTGCCCATTGGGACCTACATGGTGACAATTTCACAGAGCGGTTTTCAAACCGCAGTGACCAGCGGAGTGGCGGTGAACGTGGCTGGGGAGCGCCGAGTGGATATGGCCCTCAAGCCAGGACAGGTCTCGGAGCGAGTCGAGGTTTCGGGCGCGGAGCTGCCCCAGGTTGAGACCACGACAAACGAATTGGGGGGAGTGCTGACAAGCCAGACGGTCCAGGACATCCCGGTAAACGGCCGCGATTACACCAAGCTGATTTATCTGAATCCTGGGGTGGCCGGATCTCCCGACCAGATTTCCGATTCGCCTGGCTCCTTCGGTGAATTCAGCATGAACGGCGCGCGGGGCCGATCGAACAACTACCTGCTGGACGGCACAGACATGAACGACGGCTATCGCAATGACCCAGCGATCAACGAGGCGGGCGTCTTCGGTACCCCGGCGACCATTCTGCCGATCGACGCAGTTGCCGAAGTGCGCGTCATTTCCAACTTTGAGCCGGAGTACGGGCGGAACGCGGGCGCGGTCGTCAACATCGTGACCAAGAGCGGGACCAATACCTTCCACGGGACGGCGGCCGAATATTTCCGCAACAGTGCGCTGGACGCGCGAAATTATTTTAACCCGGTGAAGAATGCGGACGGAACTTCCAATCCGAAAGCGCCTTTCCACAACAACCAATATGGCGGCTCACTGGGCGGGCCGATCGCCAAGGATAAGACGTTCTTCTACCTGGACTATGAGGGCCAGCAAGAGCCGGTGGGAGTAGTAACTCTGGCCAGCGTACCCACGGGCAGTGCGTCCGATGGTTCCCTCAGCCCCAGCGATGCCAGCAATCCAGTCATCTCGAGCTTGCTAGCGCGCCACCCCTGGCCAGCGCCAAACTTGGGAGGGGGCAGAGCTTCCGTGATTTCTCCATCCTTCAACCGGCTGAGCAGCATGATCGCCAAGATCGACCACAGCTTCAAT
Source organism: Candidatus Acidiferrum sp. (assembly GCA_041495665.1). Taxonomy (GTDB): domain Bacteria; phylum Acidobacteriota; class Terriglobia; order Acidiferrales; family UBA7541; genus Acidiferrum. The sequence goes on along the minus strand of JBGQDD010000093.1, from coordinate 4,865 downwards.
GCGAGCAACCTCCTTACCGGGCGCTACTTTTTCGGGGACAGCGTTCAGTCATTCCCGCTGGCGCTGACGGCCACGGGCGGACAGTTGCCCGGCTTCAACACCTACACGCCGACGCGAGTGCAGTTGGTTTCTCTTTCTTACGTGCACACGATTGGCTCAAACAAGGTGAATGAACTGCGCTATGGCTGGAATCGCTTCGCGGAAGGCTTTTTCCCGGCGGACCAGAATTTTCACCCCAGTTCCATCGGACTGAATACCGGAACGGGTCCCGCCGACGCGGGTCTGCCCATCATCCTGGTCAGCGGGGTAGCGCAACTCGGGGCCACCAGCAGCGTTCCGCGGCACCGTGTGGATAGCAACAGCCAGGTGATCGATAATTTCTCCTGGAAGATCAACAAGCATGATGTGAAGTTCGGCGTGGATTTCCACCGCACCAGCATTCAGCAGTATTTCGATAAGTACTTCCGGGGGAGACTGAAGTTCACCAGCCTGTCCGATTTTCTTGCGGGCAACGTTGACAGCGGTTTCCAATACTTTGGGGACTCAACTCGCCACACCTTCGAGAACAACTTTGGTTTTTACGTCCAGGACAGCTACCGGATCACGCCGCGATTGACGCTGAACTACGGGATGCGGTGGGACTATTTCGGCGTTGTCGGCGAGAAAAACAACCTGCTTAGCAACATTACCAGCATCTCTCCGGCAGCGGGCACGGGTACGTTCACCTTAACGCAGGTAGGACAGCCGGGGTTGAGCAGTCTGTACAACTCGGACAAAAAGGATTTTGCGCCGCGCGTCAGTATTGCATGGGACGTGACCGGGAAAGGCAAGACCGTGATCCGTGCCGGATTCGGTGTCTTCTTCGACTCCTTCTCCCAGGACATGGTCCTGGGCCACCTGCCGTACGCGCCCTTTTTTGATCCCGGACCGGCGTATAACAACATCGGACCCGCGGCAATTCTCTCGACGGGCGCCGTTGGGGGACCCATTGTCGCCGGTAGTCCTGTCTATGCGCCGTCCACGACCTGCAACTTTGAGTGCGATGTCTTCGCCTTCGACCGCAACATCAAGACGCCGTACATGGAGAACTACAATCTGAATATCCAGCAGCAGATCGGCAGCAAAGCGGTGCTGCAACTGAGCTATGTCGGATCACAGGGGCATCGCCTGTGGCGCTTCTTCGATCTCAACCAGCCAAGCACCGCGGCGATTAACGCCGCCGACCTGGCCTGCGACTGCATCAATGACTTTGGCAATGCAGCGCGTCCGCTGGCGGGAAATCCGTACGGGGCGTATTACGTGCTGCAGGAGAATTCCAGCGGAAAGTCAAACTACAACTCATTGCAGGCGAGCTTCCGGGTCAACGGATGGCACGGGGTTACGTCCATCGTGAACTATGTATGGTCGAAGTCCCTGGATAATTCGAGCGACGGTGAAGATTTCGAGCCCAATGCAGCGCAGCCCAACGACAGTACCCAGCCGAATCTGGAATACGGGCCTTCGAACTTCAACCTGCCCCACCGGTTTACCTGGATTTTCGGATACGACCTGCCCCACATGGACGGGGGCCTGCAGAAGCTCAGGAACGGCTGGGGAATGAATAGCGCGGTGACGATGCAGAGCGGGCAACCTTTCCAGTTTAATTACAATTTCCAAGACGATTTCAGCGGAAGTGGCAACGCTTTCGACCGGCCGGACGTCGTTGGACCGATCGTCTATCATCCTCACGATCCGTCGAACTACATCGATCTGAGCGCCTTCGCGATCCCGTGCACGATCACACCGGCAGCGCAAGCGGTGCCCACGGGCACAGCCTCCGATTGTGAGCTTGGTTCGCGGCATTATGGCAACCTTGGCCGCAATGCTCTTCACGGGCCTACCTTCAAACAATGGGACTTGGCGATCTATAAGAACACAGCGATCACCGAGCGGCTGAAGATGCAGGTACGCGCCGAATTCTTCAATGTTCTGAACCACCCGAACTTTGCAAATCCGTTCCTACCGGCATTCATTGCCGATCCTGGCTTCAATGGCTTTCAGGTCAGCGGGAATCGTGAAGTGGGCCAGGCCGGCTATCCCATCACAGCCACGGGCGACGTGGGCATCGGAAACCCGTTCCTGGGGGGCGGCGGCCCGCGCGGAATTCAGTTGGCGGCCAAGTTCACGTTCTAGCGACTGCACAACCTCTTAACCGAGAAGGCCCCCTGAGCGAGTCGGGGGGCCTTTTTGCTATCGGGGGCGCGCAATTGGAATGGCATGCCCAACGGCGGGTGTTTGGGGCACCGCGCTGCGGCCCTATAATTCCACGACGCTGCTAGAGTGTGTCATGAGGAACCAGGCTAGCGTTGAAGGAATTCTTCGAGGAGGAGGCGGGAGAGACGGCGGGTGTGATGGCGGATGACGCCGTGTTCGTCGAGGAGATTGTCGAGGATGACGCGGAAGCCGAGCTTCTGGAGCGCGGAAAGATCGATGGCCACCGGTTCGGCGCCCTGGGCGCGGTAGCGGCGGGCCACATCGGGCGAGACGGGCTGGCGATTGGCGACGACCCAATCGATGACGCGGCGCGGGACGTGTTTCTGGATGGCGCGCAGATGATCGGCAAGGGCGTAGCCGGCGGTTTCGCCTGGCTGGGTCATCAGATTGGCGATATACACGCGCGGGGCGTTAGATTTGGCGATGGCGCCGGCAATTTCCGGGATCAGCAGGTTCGGAAGAATGCTGGTGTAGAGCGAGCCGGGACCGAGAAGAATCAGGTCGGCCTGTTTGATGGCTTCGATGGCTCTGGGGAGTGCGCGAACGCCGCGCGAGGAAAGCTTGAGTTTCTTGATGGGGGCGCGGCTGGCGGTGATGCGGGTTTCGCCATGAACGGTGCGGCCGTTTTCGAGCGTGGCAACGAGGTGCACGTTTGAAAGCGTCGAGGGAAAAATACGGCCGCGGATGGCGAGCACTTTGCTGCTCACGCGAATGGCTTCGCTAAAATCGCCGGTGACATGAGTGAGCGCGGCGAGGAAAAGATTTCCGAAATTGTGGCCGATGAGGCCGCGACCGGCGTGAAAACGATATTGGAAAAGGCGGCCGAGAAGGGCTTCATCTTTCGAAAGGGCCACCATGCAGTTGCGGATGTCGCCGGGCGGAAGGATGCGATTTTCGCGGCGCAGGCGGCCGGAGCTGCCGCCGTCATCGGTGACGGTGACGATGGCGGCGAGATCGGCGATCGGGCGCTCGGTGCTGGCGTGTTCGTCGCTGCGGCGGACGACGAGTTCCTTGAGGCCGCGAAGGAGCGTGGAGAGGCCGGTGCCGCCTCCAAGGGCGACGACGCGGAAGCCGCGGGAAAGAGTCTTCGGTTTGGAGGCGCGTTTTTTCATGTTGACATTAGGGATGGCGGAAGCGGCGTCATCTTACAGAAAAGAATTTAACACAGAGAGCAACCCGACCGAGTCGGGGCAGGCGCCGGGCGCAGAGAACACAGAGAAGAAAAAAACAGGACAGGCTAAAATCTGTCCCTTCAAAAACAACTAGCCGGCGGTGCCGTCTTTCTCCGGATAGAGCAGCTCGGTGAAGCGCGGGTCTTCCTGGAGGAAAGCAAAATCCTCGTCGTTGCGCGCGTGATAGCGGTTTTCCGGGCGCAACTGAATGGCGACCTTCAGATTGGCCATGGCGGAATCGGCTTCGCCGGTCAGACAATCGAGCGCGGCTAGCGCGTAGTGAATATGGTCGGCCTTGGGCGCGGCCTTGCGGGCTTTGTCGAGACTTTCTCGGGCATCATCCCATCGGCCGACGTTCATCATCGCGACGCCCCGCTGGTAATGCTCATCCGCGGTGTGGGGATTTTGCTCCTGAGACGGCTTCATGCGCTGCTCGGCGATTTTCACGTGCATGCGCGCGCGATCCGCGAGTTCCTTGCTGGGGCCTTCCAGGACTTTTTCAAGTTCCTGCTTGGCGCGGGCGAATTTCTGCTGATGAAAGAGGGTCAGGGCCTCATCGTAGACTTTGAGTTGCGCCTGGACGCGGGGATCGACGAGCTCGACACCCCCACGCTGGGCGGGCGGAGGGGGAGGGAAAGTCTTTTTTTTCTGTGACTTAGACGAACTCCGCGCCGTGCCCTTGGAACGCCTTGCTGACCCTGAAGTGGGCTTACGCGCTTTTGCCATGGAGCGCATGCTAGCAGAGCAGGATTCTGGCGTCAACGGATGAGCGCGTGGGCGCTTTGGAAGGGACGGGGTCGTCAGGCGTTACCGAACGGAGGCATGGGGCAAAAATAGGGCGTGGAGTTCGGGGCGGAATCGCGGACACTGTAGGTGCAGTACACGCAAGGTGACACGCGGGGTGGGAAGGCTGGCCTGCCTGCGCCGCGTATGCTATAAGTTTGTGGCCGAATTCGGGTTGACAACAACGTGCCTTTCATCAATTTTCCTGCTCGCGAAATTAACTGCAAGCTGGTGTACTACGGTCCAGGTCTGGGCGGAAAAACCGCCAACCTGCAGTGGATCTACGACCACACGGGACAAAACCAGAAGGGCAAGATGGTGTCTCTGGCGACGGAGACGGACCGCACGCTCTTCTTCGACTTCCTGCCGTTGGATTTGGGAACGGTGCGCGGATTCAAGACACGCTTTCATCTCTATACCGTGCCCGGACAGGTGTTCTACGAGGCCAGCCGCAAGCTGATCCTGAAAGGCGCGGATGGCGTGGCGTTCGTAGCGGATTCGCAGGAAGAACGGCTGGACGCGAATTTCGAGACCATGGAAAACCTGATGGAACACCTAAAAGAGCACAACCTGAATTTTGCGACGATTCCTTACGTGCTGCAGTTGAACAAGCGCGACCTGCCGAATGCCATGTCCGTGGCGGAACTGGCAAAGCAG
>JBGQDD010000092.1:0-9894 GCA_041495665.1 Candidatus Acidiferrum sp. | reverse complement strand
TGTGCCGGGGTCGTCGCTGGTTTGCCGTTGTTCGGCTCGGTGGCCGCGAGCGATTCGGTGAATTGCCGCAAGCGCTGGTAGATCTCTTCAAACGCCTCTGGCCCCGTCGAGAAGAGCCGCTTGAGCGTCACGCCCAGATACGCTTCGAGGACGTCACGCTTCCATTTTTTCGCTTCGTTGGGATCGAAGTGATCGGCAGTTGAGACAGCGTTGCCGCCCTGATGTTTCGAAAGATACATCGAAGCGTCGGCAACTTGGATGAGCTCTTGCGGTGATGAGCCGTGGAGTGGATAACACGCGATGCCGAAGCTGGCGCTGATGTTTTTCTCGCGCAGCAACGGATCGGCGGATACCCAGCCGCGGAGCTTGGTCGCCAGTTGCCGCGCATGCTCCATATTGGTTTCCGGCATCAGAATGACGAACTCGTCCCCGCCGTAGCGGGCCACAACGTCGGAGCGCCGGCAATTGGTCTCCAGAATCTGTCCGACGCGCTGCAGAACCAGGTCGCCTTCGAGGTGCCCGTAGAAATCGTTCACGAATTTGAAGCGGTCGAGGTCCATGAGAACCAGGGCAAAAGCGCGGCCGGCTCGAGTGGACCGCTTCCACTCCGCGGACAATGCTTCCATGAAAAAACGATGCGTCTTCACGCCGGTAAGGCCGTCGGTGATGGCCTGCTCCTGCGCTTTTTGGAAGGAAAGAGCGTTGTGCAGTGCGCCGGCGATGAGGTCGGCCAGCGTGCGTAGCAGGAGAACTTCCTCCTCGGAGAAGTCCACGGGCACGGACGACTCGATGTACAGAATGCCGTGGAGTTGTTCGGCGTAAAAAACCGGCAAGGCGATGGCCGCCACGGAATCCGGCAAGAGCGGCTTCAACGCCCCATCGGCCGGGGAAGCGGCGCGGTATACCGCCATGTGGCCGTTGCGGGCCACGTGGCCGATCAAGCCCGCGCCCAGGGAAATGCGCTGCCCCAGGGTCCCGCGGCGTTTTCCCGCTTCGGCTTGGATCACGACTTCGCGCGTCGCGTAGTCCAGCACACCGATGCCGATGTGATCGTAGGTCAGGCCGGCTTCGAGTTGTTCGGTGATCTTGGCGAGCATCTCGTCCGGATTGAGCGTGGCGATGGCGTTCCGCGAAATGGTGTTCAGCAGCGAGAGGTGCCGCGCCTTGGTGCGTTCTTCGCTGAACAGCCGGGCGTTTTCAATCGCGATACTCGCTTCGCTTGCCAGGACGCGCAGAAGCTCCAGGTGGCCTTCGTCAAACACGCGCTCGTGGTCGGAGTACACCGCCATCGCGCCGATGGCGTGATCGTAAGCGACCAGCGGGACGCCGCAGAAGCACCCTACTGTGCGCAGAGGCTCGACGCCGAGTTTTTTCATCTCCCGCGCGTAACTGTCGCGGATGAGCACCGGCTGCCGGGTTCGAATGATGTACTCGGTGATGTGGTTCCCGGCAGGACGTGCGCGCTTCGGCAGGCGTGCGCCATCCACGATTTCGAGATCGAATTGAATTTCGTCACGCAGCGGATCCAGTTCCGCGATGTAGAAGTTTTCCACGTCGAAGAGGCGCCGCAGCTCCTCCCACACTTTCCTCGTCAGGTCTTCCTTGTTCAGCGTCGAGCTGAGCGCACGGCCGATTTCGTTCAATACGTGCAGTTCTTCGGACCGTCGCGAAGTCTGCTGAATCAAGTAGCTGTTCTCCACGGCCATGCCGATCTGATGCCCAAGCGCGAGGAGAAGCCGCAACTCCGCCGGTGTGAAGCGCCGGCTGTCCGGCGTCCCAAGAAGGAGCACGCCGAAAGCTTGCTCCTTGGCCTGAAGACTGATGGCTACCACGCTGCGAAGACCCTGCGCCAACGCCAGCTCGCGGAATCGGCGGATGGATTTTTCTTTTTCGAGCGCCGAGAGGGAGTCGTCGCGCAGGTCGCGAAAACCCAGCAGGCCGCCGAGGCGCGCCACGAGGCTGACGAGATAGTCGTCCAAGCCTTCGTCCTGAGCGGCACGGCAGAACTCATCGCTCAAGCCCACGGCAACGACGGAAGTCGGGCCCTGCGGATCACCGTGGTGCAGGAAGAGCGCTCCGGCCGGCAGCCGCACAACGCCCAGCACGCGGTCCAGGGCTTGCGAGAGCATGCGCTGAATCTCGCCGCCCACAAAGCTGGAGGTCGCCAGATTGAGATTCGAAAGCGCCAGCATGTTGCGCTCGATGCGGCGTTTTTCTTCTTCGTATAGCGCCATGACCATGAGCATCGCGACGAACGCGCACGGAGCCGCGGCCACCACGCTCATGCCTGCGCCCTGCAGTTCCGGCGTCGCGTTCAGGATATGGAGCGCGATCCACAGAACTCCCCAGCACGCGAAGGAAACACCCAACAACCGGTCGGCCAGCGTTTCCTGCCGCCGGCTTTCCTGCCAGAAGACCACCGCCACTGCGATGTACAGCAAAGAAGCGGGAATGATCGCGGAGACGGAAATCGCGCCGGTGGCGTTGCCTGCGGCCCAGAATCCGAGTAGTGCGCCCACGACCAGGCCGGAAATTTTCCAGGCCTTTCGCTGGGAGTACATCTGCGCCCCTAGAAAAAAGAGCACCCCAGAAAGCGCGAACAACCAATGATTCAGCGCACCCTGCAGCGGGCTCGCTGCCGTAGTGGGAGAGAGTGTCGGCCCCACGTAATGCAGCCCGAATACGACCCACGCCACGGTCCAGAGCTGCAGATACGTCTGGCGCTTGATGCTGTGGATATACGCGAAGAAGCCCGCCACCAAAGTGGTGGCGATCAGCAGCGCCAGTGAGATAAAACTCTGATGCATCAGGAACATATTCGATTCTCCGCCCGCAACGCGGACGGCACACTGCCACTCACGAAGGCACAAAAGTCCTTGGTGCTCTGCCGTGTATCCGCAACCCCGCTGCCTGCACGAGAGGACAGTCGTGCGGCGACGCAGGAAGGTCGCGCCTGGACACAGAACAAAGTACTTGTGATTATGGATGACGGAATTTTCGGGAAGCAAGCGTACCGGGGTACTGGTGGCCAAAGAGACAGCCTCCCGGAGGTAACTGATTCAATACAAAGGGGCATAGCGAGTTTCCTCTGCCTGGCCCACAAACCCGCCAATTGGACCTAAAGAGTGGGTTTGGCTACACTGAGAGTTTGAATTCAAGTGGAAAGACGCGCTGACAATGAGTGATCCGATTCATAAGACATCTTCCGTGAGGGTGCGATTTGCCCCGTCCCCCACCGGTTATTTGCACGTGGGAGGAGCCCGGACCGCGCTGTTTAATTGGCTATTCGCGCGGCGCCAGGGCGGCACGATGATTCTTCGCGTCGAGGACACCGATGCCGAGCGCAACAAGCCCGAACTGGTGCAGGGAATTCTCGATGGCTTGCAGTGGCTGGGCGTCGATTGGGACGAGGGGCCATTTTACCAATCGCAGAGAACGGAATTGTATCGCGCGGCGGCAAAAAAATGCTTGGCGAATGGGGCTGCATTTCTGTGCTACTGCCCGGCGGAAAAATACGCCGGCGGCGATCACGCGGAAGAAGGCAGCGCAGGCCCGCAGTTGCGCCGTGCCTCGCGTTGTTCCTGCCGCGGCGGTGGAAAACCTTCGAACCCGGATGTGAAGCCGGCGGTCCGCTTCAAAGTTCCTCTTGGTGAAACAACGAAATTCCTCGACGCGGTATTCGGTGAACGCGAGTTTTCGAATGATGAAATCGAGGACTTTGTCCTGTTGCGCTCCGGCAAAGGCGAGGAAGAATTCGGCCAGTCCATGTACCAATTGGGGGTCGTCGTCGACGACATCGACATGCGCATCACGCACGTGATTCGCGGTGCGGATCACATTTCGAATACTCCGAAACAGGTGTTGCTGTATCGCGCGCTGGGCGCGGAACCTCCTGTTTTTGCGCATGTCCCGCTGATTCTCGGCGCGGACAAGTCGCGCCTTTCGAAACGTCACGGCGCAACCGATGTAAATATGTACCGCACCGAAGGTTTCCTGCCGGAGGCGTTCCGCAATTTTCTCGCGCTATTGGGCTGGTCCCCTGGCGGAGACGAAGAGTTTTTGCGCACCAAAGATTTGCTCGAAAAGTTTTCGCTCGAGGGCGTGAGCCGCACCAACGCCGTATTCGACCGGCCGAAACTCGAGTGGTTCAACACGCAGTACTTGCAGAAACTTCCGATCGAGGACTTGCTGCCCGAAGTCGAAAATGAATTGAAGCGCAGCGGCTTGTGGAAGCCGGAGTGGGCGGCGGGAGCCACTCCGGGCGCTGATGGACGAGATCACGCGTGGTTTTCAAAGACCGTCGATTTGCTGCGCCCGCGAATCCGGTTGCTTCCGGATTTTTCTTCGTGGTCGCACGCGTTTTTCAGCGACGAATTCACTCTCGATGTGGCGGCGAAAGAAAAATTCTGGAAAGATCCGAAAGTGCCGGAACTCCTCGCGAAGCTTGCCGATGCGCTCGAAGCGCTTGCGGAGTGGAATCACGACGCTTGCGACCACGCCTCCCGCGCCGTCGCCGAAGCCGGTGGCGTCAAAGCTGGGCTGCTGATCAATGCGACGCGCGTGGCGATCGTCGGTCAGGCCGTGGCGCCGCCGCTCTTCGATACCATGGTCGTTCTCGGCCAGCAGCGCGTCGTCCACCGTTTGCGCTATACGGTGGCCGGTTTCGGTAAAGTTTAGAGCAAGCCTCCCTTCCATAAATCTCGAAGTCTGCCGATTCTTGTCGAAAATCAATTTTGGAGATTGGCACGGCGGGCTTATTGTTTTCCAAAAATTTCCGAGTGGGCGGGCTTGGCAGCGGAGATCGAAGCGGCGATATTGAGCGTTGCGTCGAGCGTGAGTGTGACAGGGGGCAGGCACAGTTCGGCGCTGCAGGCCTGGTAGCGGAGCTTGAGAGAAATGTGCTGTTCGCCGAGAGGGGCAGTCTCGAGCGCCGTAACGGGCATGCGCAGAATCGCGTTGTCCTGGTAGACGTTCAGCGGAATCTTGGAAAAGGAGAATTTTTCGAGTTTGCCCTTGGGATAGGAAACCTCGCCGCTGCTGAAGCCAGCGGGGAGTGAGGCCTTGAGATCGGTGGCGATGAGGTAGTCCTCCGATTTTTCGCGGGCGTTGACATGGAAACCGGGGCGAATTTTCATGACCACGGCGATTTGAAATGAGCTGCCGCGGCCGGCGGGATCGAGTGAAACGTAGATTTCCGGCTTGACGACATCGCGGCCGGAAGGAATTTTCGATTGCGCGGCGGGAGAGAGCGCAAGGCAGAGTGCGAATAAAGACGCAGCCAAACGGCTGGATGGTTGAAAGTGGAAAGTTAAAAGTCGAAAGAAAGAAAAAAACTTAACGCAGAGAGCACGGAAAGCACAGAGTGCACGGAGAAGGCGGAACAAATGAGCGCGGAGGGGGCTCGCTCCAGAATCTTTGCAAGAGTTAACCAAATTAGGGAATCGCATCACAGGGTCACCTGGGCGCCGAGTTGCTGGGAGATAACGCGGCTCATGACGGCGTGGAGATCTTCGCCGGTTTTTTCGTGGACGAAAGCGTTGCGCGATTCGTTCCAGCCGAGCTTGAAACTAGTGGAAAGCGCGGAGACCCAGATTTCACGGACGGGCGTGTTGGGAGAAATCACGAACTTGGCCTCCTCGGGTTCCTCGAAGAGAACTTCGAGTTTTCCGGATTCTCCTTCGACGTCGAAACCGTGTTCATCGCCAGCGGTGAGCATGCGGCGCTTGAGGTCCTCGAAGGCGGCGTCGGCCTTTCGTTGAAAGTCTTTCTCGTCGAGCATGTATTTAGCGTACATGAAGAGAGTGAGTTGTGGGTAGTGGGCAACGGGAGAATAGGCGAACCAACAAGTATGAGCCAATTCGCGGAGATGGAACAGTTTCCGCAAGGGGGGACTATGGTCCTATTGTTCCTCTTTCCTGGAAAAGGGAGACTTGAAGTAGCGTTTAGCTAACTTTGACATCCCTAGTCTGGGCGTCTGGACCCGAGCGGGTCTAAGATTGTCCAGAAAAGAGACATTAGTGAAGACTTTTGCAAAATCCAGGTTGCACCCTTGCGCGGCGCGCGTTTCTTGCGAGTGGCGATGCGGCGTGCTCGAGCTGAGATGAAGCGGCTGGCACATTGGCAACGGGCGGCGGTGGCCGGGTTCCTGCTTTTGTACGCCATCGTTTCGCTGGTGGCGCCGCGTGGTTTTGCGCTGACGGCGTTCTCCGATATCAGTGGCACAACTTTGTGGCTGATCACCATCGTGGTGATGTTTTGGGCGGCGTTCAGTAACCAGGGACGAACACGGTGGTTCTGGATCCTGCTGGCCGCGAGCGCAGCAATGGTAGGTAGCAACCTTGGGGCGTGGTTTTATTACGAGGTCATCGCAGGGCGAAGCCCCCCTGACCCGTTCTGGGCCGACATCCCGCTTTTTCTGCAACCGGTTCCGCTGATGGCCGCGGCGGCGTTGCGGCCCGGTTCCCGACAGCAAGAACAGAAATTCCATCTCAGCACGCTCAATTTTCTGATTCTTCTGCTGTGGTGGATCTACGTTTACATGTTTCTGGTATTCCCCAACGAATACATCCTGCCGAACAAGATCTCCTTCAACAGCTATTACTATGTGCTTTTCGTTCTGGAGTTCGGAGTGATGCTGGCGATTCTGGGTGGCATGGCGCTGGTCGCCCAGGGGGCCTGGCGCAAGATTTACTGGCATCTCTTTTTCGCGGGCTCGCTGTACCTGCTCGCCTATCAGTGGCTGAACGCGGCACTGGGGCGCGATGAATACTACAGTGGAAGCTTCTACGACGTCCCGAACTACGCGGCCATCTGCTGGTTCATGCTAATTGCCTTGCGTGCGCGGAATGTCCCCTCGGAACCGCTGGCGGGCGGCGAACGGGAACGCTGGGCGGACGTGCCTGGATTTCTTGCCGTGCTTGCAGTCCTGTCCTTGCCGCTAATCGGCCTGTGCGAGCTCTTTCTGGACCCGCAGGCCAGCCAGTTGCGCCCGTATCGCGTTGGGGTCACGCTTATCGGGATCCTGCTGCTAGGTGTGTGCGTCTTTCTGCGGCAAATCCTGCTGGCACGGGAAATGGCGCGGCTGTTGCTCGACTCCAAGCAGAATCTGGATCGTCTGCAACGCGCACAAAGCCAGTTGGTGCAAAAGGAGAGGCTGGCGGGAGTGGGGCAATTGGTCGCCGGGGTGGCTCACGAACTGAACAACCCGCTGACCGCGGTCATGGGTTACTCCGACCTGCTCATCGAACAGGCTGCGGAGGGCATGTCTCGCCCCAAGCTGGAAAAGCTGAGAACGGAAGCGCAGCGCATGAAGCGGATCATCACCAATCTGCTCACCTTCGCGCAACCTCAGCATGAAGGCCGCCAACTGTTGGACATTGCCGTAGTGGTACGAGAATCCCTGATGCTCCTGGAATATCAATTGCGGAACTGCGGGATAAGCGTGGAAGTGAACTTTGCGCCCAATCTACCTCGGATTGCCTCGAACGAGGGACAGTTCAAGCAGGTCTTCGTGAATCTTTTCAGCAACTCCGCTCAAGCCCTGGAACAAGCGCCAGTGAAGAAAATCGTGGTGGATGGGTATTTGGAGGGCGAGAAAGTCATCGTACGGTTCACCGATTCAGGGCCGGGATTCAATGACGTCAGCCGTGCGTTCGATCCTTTCTATACAACAAGGCCCGTTGGTCAAGGAACCGGTCTCGGCTTGAGCATTTGTTATGGCACTGTCCGGGAGCATAACGGCAACATCTACGCGCAAAACCTGCAGCCCAACGGAGCGGCCATAACCATCGAGCTCCCGGTTGCATGAGGTTAGAAAGCGCCGACTGGGCCGGTAAGCCGGCTGCTGAGTGCTCCCAATCTGAAGCCCGGGATCAAGCTATATTCAAGAGTTTTTGATTTCGCGGAGATGGCCGCTGGTGACGTCATAGACGAATCCGCGGACGGTGACGGCCTGGGGAATCCAGGGATGAGTGCGGAGCTTTTGCAATTGGTGGCGGACATTCTCTTCGATGTTTTGGAAAGCGTAGAAGAAGGCGGGAGCAACAGCGGCGGTTCCCGTGCGATTCTGGATTCTGGTGCGCAAGTCCTGTTCGCTGGTGTGCATCAATCCGCAATCGGTGTGATTGATGACCATGATTTCCTCGGTCCCGAGGAGAAAGTGCGATACAACCAGGGAACGTAGAGTGTCATCCGTGACGATGCCGCCGGCATTGCGGATGATGTGGGCATCCCCCTCTTTCAGCCCCAGAGTGCGAGTCGAAAGCCTGGTGTCCATACAGGTCAGGACGGCGAGCTTGCGCTCTGGACGCGGAGTCAATCTGCGCAATTCATGGGTGCGCGAGTAGATTTCGTTGGCGGCGAGAACTTCGTCAATAACGCTCATGGTCGAAACAGTCTAGCAAAACAAAAGAGAGTGAGCGCGGCGAGAGAATGCGGGCACGGCCCGCCGCGGCGGGCGCCCTGCGAGAGTTAATTACAGCTGAGATTCGATGGCTTTGGTGAGTTCTTCGTAGCTAATCAGGCCCTGAACTTTTTTCACGATCTTCCCGTCCTTCGAGACGAGGAAGCTGGTGGGATAGCCGAGAAGGCCGCCGAATTTGTCGGCGACGTCGTCGTTGCCGATGACGATGGGATAATTCATGGGGAGCTTCTGGCCGTTGACGTTGAAGCGTTCCTTGGCAAGGAAGGGGGCGACTGCGCTTTTGCCTTCTTCGTCCATGGAGATGCCGAGGACGGTGAAGCCTTTCGCTTCATACTTCTGCTGCATCTCGATGAGCCAGGGAATTTCGATGTAGCAGGGATCGCACCAGGTGGCCCAGAAATTGACGAGCACGACTTTGCCTTTGTACTGGTCAAGCGTGGCGTCTTTGCCGTCCAAATCTTTGAAGGTGACCTGGGGGGCGGGCTGGCCGACGGTCTTGTCGTTGGCTTGCTGGGTGTTCTGCGCCGGGCCTTTGGCTTTGACGCGCGTGGCCTTGTCCGCGAAATAAGTCGCGGCGATGAGCACCAGCACGGTGGAAATGATCAAGAGAGCTTTTTTCATTTACGTCCTCGAAAGATAATTGTACCTCGAAGCGGCTGCTACTTCCCGCACGCAACGGGAAGGACGCGTCATTTGGTTCCGGTACCGGTCAGGACATGTTCCAACCATAAAACGAGGCTGTTCAGAAAGCTGAGCTTGGCGGCGAGCCAAGTCAGGCGATTAAAAAAGACCAAGCCGCCGATCAGAAGAAGCAACGTGCCGCTGAAGAGTTCGACGGCGTGGAGATATTTTCTAAAGTTCTTGTAGAAAACCATGAATTGACTGATGCCGAGCGCGGTGAGCAGGAAGGGAATGGCGAGGCCGGCGGAATAAACGGCGAGGAGCAGCACGCCACGGGCGATGGTGTCGCTGCGAGCGGCAAGAATGAGCACGGCACTGAGGATCGGGCCGATGCAGGGTGTCCAGCCGAATGCAAACGCGAAGCCCAGGAGGAAGCCGCTCCAGATGCCGGGTTGCGTAGCGCTGCTGCGGAGGTGGACGTCGCGATTGAGCCAGCGGGCCAACGAAGGGCCGAAAAAGCCGATGAGCGAAAGCGAGAAAAAGTGAGAAGTGCCCAGGCCGGCAAAGAGCGGCGCGTGGCGGAGATAGGCGGCGATACCGAGAGCGACGAGGATGACACCGAGGACGATGCCAGTGCGGAGATTGAGTTTGATGAGCGCGCCGATGAGGTGAAGGCCGAAGAGGAGAATCAGGGCGCCGGCGACGGGAGCGAGGAGGGCGCGGTTCTGCAGAAGGAAGGAGCCGACGGCGCTGGCGGAGGCGCCGAAAGAAATAAAAACAACAGAAAAGCCGGCAACGAACGCGAGCGCCGAAGCGAACAGGCCGGAGCTGGGAACTTCACCCTTGCGAAG
>JBGQDD010000091.1:0-9903 GCA_041495665.1 Candidatus Acidiferrum sp. | reverse complement strand
GTGCTACAGCGCTCGGACGACGACGGACAAGGTCGTCTCGATCATTTTTCCGATCACCGCCTTCGTCGCCGCGGGATTTGAACACAGCGTGGCGAACATGTATTTCATTCCGGCCGGTCTTCTGATCAAGACGTTTGCACCGCCCGAATACTGGAATCTAATCCATGAATCGGCCTCTTCGTATACCGCATTGACCTGGATGGGTTTCTTGCGAAACCTGGTTCCAGTTACGGTGGGAAATACGTTCGGTGGGTCTCTGATGGTGGGTTTGGTCTATTGGTTTATTTATCTGCGGAAACCCAAACAACCGGACGCTTCTGACGGGACGTAATGTTTCCTCTTTGTGTCCAGGGGCACATGCTGACGCAGCGGCGCTCCCTG
Organism: Candidatus Acidiferrum sp.; assembly: GCA_041495665.1. Classification (GTDB taxonomy): domain Bacteria; phylum Acidobacteriota; class Terriglobia; order Acidiferrales; family UBA7541; genus Acidiferrum. The sequence continues at coordinate 9,522 of JBGQDD010000091.1, read as the reverse complement.
CTCCTCTGCCATTTGCGCGCAAGCAGGAACGGCGGCACATCGTTATAATCAAAGTGCTTTACAGTGAGGTACGGCTTGACCCAATCCGTGAAACTTACGGCCATGGTCAAGGCAGCGGGTTGAGCGGCGAAGCTGAGTCCAGCGTTGCTGGATTCCGTTTTGCGCCGTTTGCCGCGGCCAACTGATCCGAACGTGCTCGTTGGTTTCGATACCAACGACGACGCCGGGGTGTATCTGCTGAGCCCTGAGATGGCGCTGGTGCAGACCGTGGATTTTTTTACCCCGATCGTGGATGACCCGCACACCTTCGGACAAATCGCGGCGGCGAATGCGCTGAGTGACGTGTATGCCATGGGCGGCAAGCCAATTTCCGCGCTTTCCATCGTGGGCTTCCCGGACAAGGGTGATCCCGATATTCTCGAGCAGATTATTCGCGGCGGACTCTCGAAGATGACCGAAGCGAAATGCAGCGTCATTGGCGGCCACTCCATTCGCAACGACGATATTCAATTTGGCTACGCGGTCACCGGGATCATCAATCCGCAGCGAGTTTGGCGAAATGTCGGCGCGCGCGCGGGTGACACTCTGCTGCTGACCAAAGCCATCGGAACCGGCGTGCTCTCAACGGCGTTGAAGAAGGACCGCGCAGCACCCGCCTCCTTGCAGGCGGCCATTGCTTCGATGACAGAACTGAACCGCGCGGCGTCCGAAGCGCTGCAAGGAATGCAGAAACCGGCAGGGGCTGCGTCTCCCATTCACGCGGTGACGGACGTTACGGGATTTGGTTTGCTAGGCCATGCTCGGGAGATGGCGCTTGGAGATTCTGAGCGGGGAATCGAAGCCGTGTCACTGGAGATCGATCATTCGGCTATTCCTTATCTTCCTGGAGCCGTCGAAGCCGCGCGCGAAGGATTTCTCCCGGGCGGCCTGAAGAATAACCGCGATTTCATTGGCGATTGCGTGAGTTTTGCAGAAAGCGTTCCGCAGGAATACCGCGATCTTCTTTTCGACCCGCAGACTTCCGGCGGCCTGCTGATCGCTATCTCGCCCGAATTTGCCGAGGCCGCCATTTCTGCTCTCAATCGCCACGGTGTCTCCGCGCGCCGCATTGGTAAAGTCATCGCCAAAACAAATCCGCTCCTCTTCGTCCGTTAGAATGTCACGTCCGGAGCGCATCGGATAGACTCGAACGATGGACACGATCACACACGGTATTGCCGGCGCGTTAATCGGAAAAGCGGTCTTCCGCGGCGAGGACCTGTTTGCCTCGCACCCCATGAACCGCGGCCGCATCATTACGTGGTCGCTGATGCTCGGCGCGATTTTTCCGGATTCCGATGTCATTCGGGACTTCTTCTCCAGCGATAAGCTCTTGATTGTTACCTGGCATCGCAGCCTTACGCACTCGCTGGTCTTGCTTCCGTTGTGGGCATTACTTCTCGCGGGGATCACGCGCGTGTTCGCAGGCTGGCGAAAATGGGAAGCGCCCTCCTTCGCGGCCTTGAGCGCGATCTACGCGGCGGGCATCCTCAGCCACATTTTGCTTGATCTGGTTACCACGTTTGGCACCATGATCTGGTCGCCGCTCGAATGGTCGCGTCCCGCCTGGGACCTCATCTTCATCGTGGATTTCACGCTGACCGCGATTCTGCTGGTGCCGCAATTGCTCGCCTGGGTGTATGCCCACCCCGAGAAAGAGAAGCGTCGCGCCGTTGGGATGTGGCTGGTCTTCCTGCCGGCCCCCTTTCTCATTGCTAGAATTGGTGAAATTGTCGGCGCGCCGATTTCCGATCGGGTCGTTCTGAGCGCCATGGGCATTTTCGCCGCGCTCTTCCTCCTGCCCGCACTCCTCGGTTGGGGCGTGAAGATCCGGCACGACAAGTGGAATCGCGCTGGTTTTGCCGCTGCATTGATTTACGTGGCCTTCACCCTCTACGCACACCACGTCGCGCTCGCGCGGATTCAAGAATTTGCGGAGCTGTACCGCTTGCGGGTCGAATCGATCGGCGCGTTACCGCTTCCGCCCTCGCTTTGGCACTGGGACGGGCTGGTTCGCACGGAGCGCGGCGTCTACGAACTGCGCATGGATCTGGCCGACAAGCCCGTAAACGATGGGGAATTATTGGCGCTTGAGCACCACTATTACCCTGACGCGCCGCCGAATTCGTATATAGAGGTTGCCAAACGCCTGCCCGAAGTGCAGAAGATTCTGTGGTTCTCGCGATTTCCCGTGACGCGCTTCCACAAAGAAGGCGATGTAGCGGTCGTGGAAATCTCCGATATCCGTTTTGTGCAAACGGGCCGTGACCGCCCCGCGCCCTTCACGTATCGCGTGCGGGTTGGCTCAACCGGGAATGTGCTCTCGCAGGGCTGGGTCACGCGCTAAGACCGCCATATTTGTCTGTTATTTTCGTGCGGCCATTCTGGACTAGCGGGAAGGTTTGCTGTCCGCGGGATGGATGACGACCTGGCGGTCTTCGCCGACGCCGGCGCTCTCCGTGCGCACTCCGTTCATATCTTTCAACGCCAGATGCACGATGCGGCGCTCGCGCGAGGACATGGGATTCAGCCGGAACGGCTGGCGAGAACTCTGCACGCGCTCGGCGGCAACGCGTGCCGTCATGCGTAATTCTTCAAAACGCAGCGCGCGGTAGCCGCCGCAATCGATGTGGATCTTTTCATGGTAGGCAGGCTCCAGCCGCAGGGCCCGGAAGGCGAGGTGTTCGAACGCTTTCAAAACTTCCGCGCCGCGCTCCAAAAGAATCTCTTTGTCCTTGCCGTCGAGATCGGCGAGCACTTCCGCGCCGCCCGAACTTTCTCCCTCAGGCGCAACCGGGCGCACGTTCACTTTCAACTCGAGGCCGGAAACACGCACTATATTCTCCAGAAACTGGCGCAGCGCCTCGGCCGCCGCTAGCCGGTCCAACTTGCCTTCGCGGATGAGTTCTTGAGCCATCGGGCGTTCGTATAATGCGAGCCGCGTCTGCCTCTCTGAAATGTCTTCTTAAGACTTCTTCCCGCGCCCGAGTTTCGCAGGTGCGGCCACAGGATGCGTCCGGTTCAGGTACCACTGCTGCCCGATACCGACCACGCTGCTGGTGAGAATATACACTGCCAGGCCGCTGGAAATCGGCGAAATCATGAAGATGCCCGCCATGGCGATGGGCATGATCTTCATCATCATCTGCTGCTGCGGGTCTGTCGAGGTCATCGGCGTCATCTTCGAAACAAGATACATGGATGCGCCCATCAGCACCGGCAGAATGTAATAGGGATCTTTCGCAGAAAGATCCAAAACCCACAACCAGGTCGCGTGGCGCATCTCGATGGCGTAGCGTAGCGCGGTGTTCAATCCAAACCACACCGGCATTTGCAGGAACATCTGGAAGCAGCCGCCCACCGGGTTGATGCCCTCGCGGCTGTATACCGCCATGACTTCCTTGTTCATCTCCGCTTTGCGCGGATCGCGCATCGAGTATTTCTTGTATTTTTCCTGGATCGCTTTGATTTCCGGCGCCACGCGCTGCATTTTCATCGTCGATTTGTAGCTCGAAATGCGCAGCGGGAAGAGGAGCATATTGATGACCAGCGTGAGGACCACGATGGCCCATCCCCAATTGGGGACGTAGTTGTGCAGCCACTTCAGCCCGTGGAAGAGCGGCTCGGCGATGAATTCCAGCCAGCCGAAATCGATCAGCGCGTGCAGCGGCGGGTTCATCTTCTTCAAGTCGTCGTAATCTTTCGGACCGACGTAGACGCGCAAAGCCAGCGGCTGAGCCGAGGTGGCCACCGCAACCTGCAGCACGGGCTCCTGAGTGTCCTGGCCGCTCACTTGCACGGTTCGCGAGGTCTTCCAGTAGCGCGTTTCGAGCGCCGCCGGCGCGGCGGCATTGACCGGCAGAAACGCCGCCGTAAAATATCGGTCCTCGATGCCAGCGAACTCTTTTCCGGGCTGCCGTAGGCCAGGGCCTTCCAGTTTCTTGTCCTTATACGCGAAGTTCGTGATCTTGCCGCCTTCGCTATAGTAGGTGCTGACCGTCTCGACGGGAGCGGGATTGCTCACCGTCAAATCGCCAAAGCCGCCGAGCCAGGCGAGTCCCGCGGTGATCGGCCTGCCGTCAAGCTTGGCCGTGGTATCCACGCGCACCACGTAGGTGTGGTCAAACCGGAAGTGCTTCGTGATTTCCAGGTGGCCGTCGCTCCAGCTGACGCAGAATTCCGCAGGAGCCTTGAAAAACGTCGTCATCCTTCCGGATGGATCAATGACCACCTTCTCGGCGCCGCCCTCCGTTCCAGGACAAATCGGGCTCCCGGCGAGGTCCATCTGATAAAGTCCGCCGTTCGCTGCATTCTGCAACTGCTCATCCTCAAGCACCACGGAAAAGGGCCAGCCACCCGTTTGTTGTGCGGCGTCCGGGTGCACAACATCCAGCACGCGCTGCGGCTTCCAATCATCCATGTATTTCTTGAGCTGCCAGCTCTTCACGACCGCGCCTTGGTTCGAGAATTCAACGCGGTAAAGACTGTTCTCGACGACGATCCCGCGCTCCTGCGAATCGTTCTTTACCGTGACGCTCGCTGCCGTCGCAGGAGCGATTGTCGCCGGCACGGAGGTGGCATGCGATGGATTTGCCGCGGGCAACGTCGCCGGACCGGGTGTGGCCGGAGCGGTCTGCGCCGGGCGGTTGGCTTGCATTGGCTGCACCGGCGGCTTCGGCCCGAAGAACTTCGCCCAGAGGATGATCACCCCAAAGGACAGCAGCGACGCTACGAGAATCCGCAGCTCGGGTGTGAACTTGTCCTTTTGTCCCGGTGCGCTCAAGAGTGCGCCTCAGTCTTCAGAACCTTCCGTGCAGTTGAACTCGTTGGCATCTCTTCCCATTTCTCCGGAACCGGATCGTATCCAAATTTGCGAGAGAGTGGATGGCAGCGCAGTAGCCGCTTCAGTCCCAGCCAAACGCCGCGCGTCACGCCAAAGCGTTCAACGGCTTCGTAGGCATAGCACGAACACGTCGGCTCAAAGCGGCAACTTCCCGCGAACAAGATTGACAAATACGCTTTGTAGAAACGCAACGCGAGCAACGCCGCGCGCACAGGAATGGATCGCGCTTCGATTCGTGTGTCGGCGACTTGTGTAGGGGCGGACTTCAGTTCGCCCTCATCGCCAGCGTCCATTGCCGCAACAGAGAGCGCGCCAGAGTGCGCTCCTACGCGCTCTTCAGCAGACGCAACAAATCCGCGGTCAACGCTGCAAACTCCGCGCGCGCCACCAAACTCTTCGGGTGTATGACGATGTCCCATCCTGCGGGTATCTCCAGCCGGTGGCAGCGCACGACCTCGCGCAGGCGCCTCCGGATCCGATTGCGCACTACCGCGCCGCCCAGGGCCTTCTTGATGCTGAAGCCGAAACGGCTGTGCGGCAGTTCGTTGGCGCGGAAGAAAACTGTGAAGTGGGAACTCGAACGGCGCTTTCCGGCGCGGTAGACCGCATCAAATTCCCCGCGCCGCACCAGCCGCGCTTCGCGCGGAAACAGATTCCCTTGCGCACCCGAACTGGCCGTGGGCAACGGGCTCCCCGCATCACTCGGGGGTAAGCCGATGGCGTCCCTTCTTGCGGCGCGCCGCCAGCACTTTGCGGCCACCCTTCGTCTTCATGCGAACGCGGAAGCCGTGCGTCTTGGCGCGCCGGCGTTTGCGCGGTTGAAATGTGCGCTTTGGCAAAGCAATCCCCCTTTGTAGTACGCCATCGCGGGGCAGTCTCTTTCACCCGCAACGGCAGCACCGCCCACTAGCCTCTTCAGCGGCTGGTTCCGAATTTAGTAGTGTATTCGACCCCTGCGCACAGGGTCAAGAAAACGAGAGACTCGTTGATGAGCCGCTCGAGGCGACGGTGCTCTTTTCTGATCACCGATCTTTCTCAAAAAAGCAGTTTGCATCTGGATCGAGCAAGATCGAGGGCGATTGGCTAAATTCCACGATCAAACTCGCATTTGTCATTTCCGCTTCTGGAGAGATCTCAAGGCTCTTGCCAACGCGAAGGCCATCGAGCCAGATATTACCGTCTCCGTTGTACTCCCACTTTTTTCCTCCAATTTTGTAACTTGTTCCGTTCTTGAATTTTCCTTCCTGCCCGTACTTTCCCGTGGGATCCAAAGTTAGGCTAGCAAATTCGATCCCGTTCTCGGCGCAACTGGAACCGATATGCAGTTGGTAGTGGCCAACCAGCTTCGCACGCCCTTCCTTGGCAGAAGGCTTGCGTGAGCACGCGCACAAGAAAGCCAAGTTCAAACATAGCAACAACGTCCTCAGTTTGTGCATAGACCTAAACTACCTCGACACTAGAGTCGCATGTAAGCGATCTATTACGAGGCATGCTTCAGCCCTTTGAACTCGTCATACGCCGCCAGGAACCGGTCTACATCTTTGGGCAGCAAGTAGTACGGCGTCGAGAGCCGGATCTTGGACGGCGCACCGCCTCGAATCCGGATCTTCTTGTTCTTCCACATCCAGTTTTCGATTTCCGTGATCTGGATTGGTGCCACGTTGACCGCCGCAATCGCACAGCGCAGCGCCGGGTCCGGCGAAGTCCAGGACTCCGCGCCGCGCTGCACCATCTCTTTCAAAATGTAGTCCGCCGTTTGCCGGTGGCGCCGTTCGATCCTCTCCATCCCGATCTGGTTTGCCAGTTGCACCGCCGCGCGCAAGCCCCAGAGCGAGGGCACATTGGAGCTGCCGATGCGCTGGAAGCGCTCTGCGCGCAACTTCGGTTCGTCCCAGCCGGCGGTGACGATGGTGTTCCACAGCCGGTCGATCACCTCATCTCGCACATAAAGAAACCCGCTGCCCTTCGGCGCTTGCAACCACTTGTGCGGGCTGGAGGTATACATGTCGCAGCCCAACTCGTGTACGTTCAGCCGCATCATTCCAACGACGTGCGCGCCGTCCACGGCGGAGAGAATCCCCTTCGACCGTGCCAGCCCGCAAAGTTCCTTGGCCGGCAACACGACGCCCGTAACGGTTGGAATGTGGCTGAAAAACATCACCCTCGTTCGTGACGTGATTGCCTCATTGAAAAGATTCAACACTGCCGCCGCATTCGGCACCGGCTTCGGCAGCGTGACCTTTTTCACCACGATCCCATATCGTTTCGCGCGCAGATTCCAGGGCTGCTCGCCTCCCGGGTGCTCCTGGTCGGTCATCAACACTTCATCGCCGGGCTTCATATCCAGACCATTCGCGATGTAGCTGTTGGCTTCCGTCGCGTTGCGCACCAGCGCGAATTCATCGCGTGTGCAGCCGATGAACTCCGCCAGCGGATCGCGAAACTCGTTCCACGCGCCATAACCCCAGATCGGATAATCTTCAGGATCGCTCTGCGCCATCTTTTCCGTATCGTAATACCCGTCGAAAACCGCACGTAGCACGGGCATGGGCGAGGACCCCACCGTCCCGTTGTTCAGGTAAACCTCGTCCGCCGGAATCAGGAACTGTTTGCGCAATTCGGTCCAATACGCTTCTTCGTTCGAACCGTAAAGCGCGCTGTCCGGCAGCTTCGGCGGTTCCTGTTCGAGAAGCGCGTCCCACTTCGACGGCAAGCCGAGCGCGCTGGCAGCACCAGCAACGCCCGCAAACGAAGACAAGAAGCCACGGCGATCGATCATGATTCCCTCCACGGAGCGAGTTGCGCGGATTCTACGCCCTCAGCCTAGTCATCACAACGGCATTCGGGCCGCCGAGACTTGCAGTGGCGCGCGGCTCGGTCTATCTTTGCGCGGCGTCAACTCAGGGTGAAAGGTCGGGGAACATGCGCTTTTCGAAATGGATAGTTGCGTTCATATTCACTTTTTCTCTCTGTAGTGCAAGCAACATATCCGCGCAAGCGAAGAACGCCGCGAAGCCCGCAGTCACGGCGCACCCGCGGCCAGCGCATGAACCGAAACCGAGCTCACCGCTCGATAGCGTCATCGACGCGCTCTATGCCGCACATACATTCGAGCAAGCCGCCATTTCGCCCGACGGGAAAAAACTCGCCTGGGTCGAGACCCTTGTTGGCAAAGACGGAGCGCCCGACGGCAGCTCCGCGATCTACGTCACCGACCGCGAGGCCAGTGCCGCACCGAAACGCGTCACTGCCGCCGCCCTGAATGTTGCCCGCGCCGAAGGCAGCCTCGATTGGTCACCGGACAGCCAGCAGATGGCGTTCCTCTCCAACGCCGCGAAACCCGGCCAACTCCAGTTGTACGTGGTCCGCGCCTCGGGTGGCCCGGCCAAGAAACTGACGAGCGTCAAAGGCCTCCTCGCCACGCCTCGCTGGTCGCCCGATGGCAAGACCATCGCCGTCTTTTACACCGAGAACGCCACGCGTGCTGCCGGTCCACTCGTTGCCGAAACGCCCGAGACCGGCATAATCCAGGATGCTTTCTTCGAACAACGCCTTGCTCTCGTCGATCTCGCTACCGGCGCCTTCCGCCAAATCTCTCCCGCGGACATGTACGTTTACGAATACGACTGGTCGCCCGACAGCGCGCGCTTCGCCCTCATCGCCGCGCACGGCAATGGCGACAACAATTGGTACATCGCCAACCTCTACACGCTCGACGCCGGACCTCTCGGCCTGATGAAGCCGATTTACAAGCCGCCCCTTCAAATCGCGAATCCCGCGTGGTCCCCTGACGGCAAGAAAATCGCCTTCATCGCTGGCCTCATGAGCGACGAACCTTCCGTCGGCGGCGATGTCTACACGATTCCTGCAACCGGAGGCGAAGCCACTAACCTCACGCCCGACATGAAAGCCACCGCCAACTCGCTCGCGTGGACGCCCGAAGGTAATATCGTCTTTGGGGAAACCATCGAAGGCGACGCGGCGGCCGCGATCGTCGATCCCGCCAGCGGCCGCATCGATCCTCTCTGGCGCGGCCAGGAACAAGTTTCCGCCGGCCCTTGGGGCACCAACGTCTCTCTTGCGCACGATGGAAAAACCTCCGCCATCATCCGCAGCTCTCTCGGCGATCCCCCGGAAATCTGGGCCGGTGCCATCGGCTACTGGCGCCAAATCACGCATCGCAACGCCGCCGTGAAACCCGCTTGGGGAGAAGCCAAGAGCCTCCACTGGAAAAACGATGGCTACAACGTGCAGGGCTGGCTCATCTATCCGCGGGATTTCGATCCCGCGAAAAAATATCCCATGATTGTGGAAGTTCACGGCGGCCCGGGCGCCGCGGTTCAGTCGGCCTGGCCGGATTCCTGGGACTTCGCGATCGCACTGGCGGGCGCGGGTTATTTTGTTTTCCAGCCCAATCCGCGCGGCAGCTTTGGCCAGGGCGAAGCGTTCACGCGAGCCAACGTCCGCGATTTCGGCTACGGCGATTTTCGCGACGTCCTCGCCGGCGTCGACGAAGCCCTCCGCGTCGCTCCCATCGACCCGAACCGCCTCGGCCTCACCGGCTGGAGCTACGGTGGCTTCATGACCATGTGGGGCGTCACGCAAACCAATCGCTTCAAAGCCGCCATGGCCGGCGCCGG
>JBGQDD010000090.1:0-9923 GCA_041495665.1 Candidatus Acidiferrum sp. | reverse complement strand
CGTGGCACCGAAGCTGCGGGTGCTCGAAGGAGAGCAGAAGCCGGTTTGTATTTTCGACGGGCGGGAAGTGATCAACCTCGCTTCGAATAACTATCTGGGATTGACGACGCACAAGGCGCTGCGCAAGGCCGCGCTGGACGCGGTGAAGCGGTACGGCACGGGAGCGGGGGCAGTTCGAACGATTGCGGGCACGATGAAACTGCACATGGAGTTGGAGGAGCAAATCGCGGCGTTCAAGAACGTGGAAGCGTGCGTGGTGTTTCAGTCGGGTTTTACGGCCAACGCGGGAACGGTTTCGGCCGTGCTTGGCAAGGAAGACCTGATCATCTCGGACGAGCTGAATCATGCGTCGATCATTGACGGCGCGCGGCTTTCGCGGGCGACGATTGGAGTTTTCAAGCACAAGGACGTGAAGGACTGCGAGCGCATCCTGCAGGAGCACGCAAGTTTTCCGGGAAACAAGCTGATCATTACGGACGGCGTTTTTTCGATGGATGGCGATATCGCGCCGCTGCCGCAGCTTTGCGGCATCGCCGAAAAATACAACTGCATCATGATGGTGGACGACGCGCACGCTTCGGGCGTGCTAGGGCGCGGCGGGCGCGGAAGCGTGGACCATCACCAGTGCCACGGGCGGGTACACATTCAGGTCGGAACGCTCAGCAAGGCGATCGGCGCGATGGGCGGATACGTTTGCGGTTCCCGCGACTTGATTGATTTCCTGTATCTCCGTGCGCGGCCATTTCTATTTTCGACTTCGCACCCGCCGGCTACGGCGGCGGCTTGCCAGGCGGCGTTCGCGCTGCTGGATTCGCCGGAAGGCGAAAAGCTGGTCAAGAGACTCTGGGCCAACACGAAATTCTTCAAACGCGAATTGAAGCGGCGCGGGTTTCAATTCAAGGTGAGCGAGACGCCGATTATTCCGATTCACGTGGGCGACGCGGCGAAGGCGTTCGAATTCTCGAAGAAACTTTTTGAAGCGGGTGTCTTTGCGCCTGCCGTTGGTTACCCGACGGTGGCGGAAGGCAAGGCGCGGCTGCGCGCCATCGTAAGCGCGGCGCATAAGCGCGAACAACTCCTGCGCGCGGCGGACATTCTGGCCGAAGTGGCGAAGCCGCTCGGAATCATCAGTTGAGAGTCATAAGTTTTTAGTTATTAGTAAAAGCTTCCGAAGAATATTTCTCTTACTGTAGTTATTGCGCGCTTGGCCCTAGCTGCTGATGTTCGGTTTTCGGCGAAGGCAGTAAGCTGCCGCGCTTTGGTATACTCGCGCGTATGCCTTCTGCTGCAAAAAAACTCTTCCTCGTCGATGCGATGGCGCACATTTATCGCGCCTTTTACGCGCCGATGAACCGCATGAACGCGCCCTCGGGCATTCCCACCAAAGTGCCGTTTCTTTTTTCGAACATTCTGCGGCGCCTCATCAAGGACTATCAGCCGGACTACCTGGGCATCGTCTTCGACACCAAGGGCCCGACGTTTCGCGACAAGCTTTTCGAGAAGTACAAAGCGCAGCGCCCGCCCATGCCGGATGATCTGTCGGTGCAGATTCCCTACGTTCGAAAGCTATGCGAAGCCATGCACCTGCCGATTCTGGAGTTTCAGGGTTACGAGGCTGACGACGTGATCGGCGCGCTGGCGATGCAAGGCGCCAAGAAACAACTCGAGGTCCTGATCGTCAGCAACGACAAAGATATGATGCAACTGGTTGGAACGAGCGTTCGAGCCCTGCGCACGGGCTCCGGCGGCGCAAAGGCCGACATCATCGTAGACGCGAAAAAGGTGGAGGAAATCCTAGGTGTTCCGCCAGGAAAAGTAATTGATTTGATGGCGCTGCTCGGCGATACGGTAGACAACATTCCCGGCGCGAAGGGCATCGGCGAAAAGGGCGCGACCGAGCTGATCCAGAAATACGGCAGCGTGGAGAACGCGCTGGATCACGCCGCCGAAGTTTCCAACAAAAGATATCGCGAAGCGCTCCAGCAGCAGCGCGAGCAAGTGATGATGTCCAAGCAGCTCGCGACGATTGCCACCGATGTGCCTTTGCAACTGGACCTACACGCGCTGGAACTCCGCGCGCCCGATGCGAATGCTCTCGCGGCGCTCTATCGCGAACTTGGTTTCAACTCGTTGCTCAGAGAATTGGGCTCGGAAGCGGTGGCGTCGTCCGCTCCGGCCAATTCCGAATCGGCCGCGAAGGCGGATTACGCGCAGTTCACCAGCGTCGCCGAGTTTCACGAGTATCTGGCGAAGCTCCCCGCGAAACAGCCGTTGGCGATTTGGCTGAATCTCGAAACCGGGGAGCGCGAAGCGGAAGGATTTGGAACGCGCATCGCTTCGATCGAAGTGTCATCCCAAGCCGGCGAAGGGCGCTCCGTCTGGTTCGACGAGAAGGGCGAGGCGCTGAAAGCGCTCGCGCCGATGCTGGCCGATCCAAAACGGCCGAAGATCGTCCACGACCCAAAACTTTTCCAGCTGCTTGCGGGCCGGGCGGCGAATATCCGCCATGCGACGCAGCTTTATTCTTATCTTTTGCGACCGACGACGGCGAATCACAACTTCTCCGACGTGGTGATGCGGCAGTTCAACGTGATGATGGGCGGCGGGCCCGGCGAGCGCGCCGATTATCTGCTGCGGCTTGCGCCCGCGCTCCACGCGCAAGTCCAGGAGCAACAGCTCGAAGGCGTCTACGAAAAAATGGACCTGCCGCTCGCTCCCGTGCTCGCGGATATCGAGAGGATTGGCATCCGCGTCGATCCCCAAGAGCTCGGCAAAATGTCGCAGACGATGGAGAAGGAAATCCGCCGCCTGGAAAAAGAAATCTGGAAGCTTGCGGGCTCGGAATTCAACGTCAATTCGCCGGCGCAGCTTGCCGAAATCCTTTTTGACAAACTGAATCTTCAGCCCAACGCCCGGCGCGGAAAAGCAAAGGCGCGCTCTACCGCCGCCGACATTCTCGAAGAATTGTCCGCGCAGCATCCGCTCCCCGCGAAGATCATCGAGTATCGCGAAATTGCCAAACTCAAATCGACGTATGTGGACGCGCTTCCGAAACTGATCCATCCCGAGACTGGGCGTTTGCACACCAGCTTTTCGCAAACCGGAACGGCCACGGGCCGGCTCAGTTCGAGCGATCCCAATTTGCAGAACATTCCGATCCGCAGCGAGCTGGGCCGCGAGATTCGCGCCGCTTTCGTCGCGGAGAAAGGAAAGATACTGCTGTCCGCGGACTACTCGCAGATCGAGCTGCGCATCATGGCGCACTTTTCAGGCGACCCCGTGCTCGTCGAAGCTTTCCGCAACGGCGAAGACATCCACGCGCGGACGGCGCAGGAAGTGTTCGGCGTGGGGCCGATGGCGCAAAACGCGGAGCACCGCCGCGCCGCCAAGGCCATCAACTTTGGCATCATTTACGGGCTTTCGCCGTTCGGGCTCGCGCAGCAATTGGGCATCGAGCAGCGCGAAGCCGCGAAATTCATCAACGCCTATTTCACGCGCTATCGCGGCGTGAAGGAGTATCTGGACAATATTCTTGCCGAGACGCGCAAGACCGGCGTCGCGAAAACACTGTTTGGAAGAATCCGCCCGATTCCTGAGATCAATTCACCCCAGATGCAGCTCCGCAACTTTGCGGAACGCACCGCGCTCAATTCGCCCCTGCAGGGCACGGCCGCCGATCTGATCAAGCTGGCGATGATCAGCATCGACCGGCGGCTGGCGGAAGAAAAGTTCGAAGCTAAAATGATTCTGCAGGTGCATGACGAACTGCTCTTCGAGGCTCCCACAAAGGAACGCAGCAAGCTGGAAAAACTAATTCAGGAAGAAATGGAAGGCGTCCACAAACTGGCGGTGCCCATCGTCGTCGAGATTGGCGCCGGGCCCAACTGGCGCGACCTGGAATAGCCCTTCTCTCCGGCACAGCGGAACCCTGACATTTATTTTTTTGATCCTTTCTTTCTGCATCCACGGGGCGTAGAATCCGCTCAAAATCAAGCCGAATACGCTCACTCGGCCGGGCCATCCGTCTGGAGGCAACTATGCGCAGGACAGTTCTCGTCCTGAGTGCGATTCTGCTCGCGAGTTTTGGGATATTGTCCGCGAAGCAGAGCGCCACCCAGGAAAAATCGAATTCCACGGAACCCACGATGACGCCGGAGGACGCCGCCAAGAAGAATCCCATCGCGCCCACAACGGAAGGTCTTGCGGAAGCCCGCAAACTCTTTGGCTACCACTGCGCCATGTGCCACAACAAGGACGGCGACGGCAAGGGCGAACTCGCCACGGAGATGAAGCTGGAGCTTCACGACTGGCGGGACGGTTCTACCCTTGAGAAGATGACCGACGGCGAGCTTTTCTTCATCATCAGCAACGGCAAAGGTAAAATGCTGGGGGGCGAGGGCGATCGAACCCCGGCAAAGATGCGCTGGAATCTCGTGAATCTGGTTCGCGCGTTCGCCAAAAAGGGCGCGGGAGAAAAGGTGAAGAGCGAAGCTTCGCCGAATTAATGAGCCCGACTTCCCTTTGAACCGTGTTTGACCAAGAAGCCTGAAGCGATGGCAGCGCAGGTCCGGTGGACGATGTCCTGCCTGTGTTATTCTCACCTCCAATTCATTCCTGGAAGGAGTTTTTCGATGGCCCACGCGGCGCAGTTTCTGAAATTGGTAAACGAAGCGAAAAAAAAGATCAAAGAAACCAATGTCGCCGAAGTGAAGCGACGCGCGGACGCGGGTGAAAAGCTTCTGCTCGTGGATGTTCGCGAGGACAACGAGTGGGCGAAGGGGCATCTTCCCGGCGCCGTTCATCTGGGCCGAGGCATCATCGAGCGCGACATCGAGCAGCGCGTTCCCGATACGAACGCGAAGCTCATCTTGTATTGCGGAGGTGGATTCCGTTCCGCGCTTGTGGCGGACAATCTGCAAAAGATGGGCTACAACAATGTCGAATCGATGGACGGCGGGTGGAAGGGCTGGCTGGAAGCGGGCTTGCCGATCGCGCGCGAATAGCGGCGTCCGGCTGCGCTCCTGGTCTAATAGAATTGGCTGGGGCGGAAGGATTCGAACCTTCACCGTCCTCATTAACAGTGAGGTGTCCTACCAGTTGGACCACGCCCCAGCGGGCTGTCTTCGCCCCAGATTTGGCCGGGGGAAGAACAGGTGTAGGTAGGCTCCGCCGCAAAAAGAGCGCCGAAGTGTGCTTCCAAGATACCACGAGTGCGCGCCCCGCGAACGCGTCTAAGTAAAACTTATAGCGAGTAAAACCAGAAGAATGGTCCCAGTTAGGACTAGAATCAGCCCGTCTTGGAATCCAAATTGGTAGAAAGGGTCGTCCGCAGGACTCGCTCTTGGAACAAAAAATCTTGGCTTGCACAGAAAAACCATTTTTGCGAAGGATTTGAAGGAAAAAACGAATTTGTAACCGCCGGAATTTTGGAAATTGCGCAAGACAAATTGCCGCGGAGGTTGCATTCCAGAATGTTTTGTTGGACACTAGCCCGTCAAGCACGACCCCGGTTTGCACTTCACGGTTAACTCGAGGGACGCCCCGAGCGCAGCTCCCTTCCGGAGCGCTCCCCGGCAAAGTGCTGAACAGACATGGCCCAGATTTTTCATCGCAGTACGAATTTCATCGCGCGATTCAGTGTGTTTTCGACCCTCTTTCTGGTCGGAGTGGCGCTCGTCGCCGTCCTCGCGGTGGCGCGCTCGCCCTACCTGACGCGGCAGAACGTCACGCGCGAGCAGCCGGTGCAATTCAGCCACAAGCATCACGTCGGCGATGACGGCATCGACTGCCGCTACTGTCATACCGGCGTGGAAACTTCCGCCGTTGCCGGCATCCCGCCGACGAAGACCTGCATGAACTGCCATTCGGTGCTTTACAATACTGCGTCTTACCTTGAGCCGGTCCGCGAGAGCTATCGCAGCGACAAATCCATCCGGTGGGTCAAAGTTCACCGCCTCGCCGATTTCGTCTATTTCGATCACAGCATTCATGTCAACAAGGGCGTGGGCTGCTCGTCCTGCCACGGGCAGATCAACCAGATGCCCCTGGTATTTCAGGCCAACACCTTGCTGATGCAGTGGTGCCTGGATTGCCATCGCAATCCCGAGCAGGTTCTCCGCCCGAAAGATGAGGTTTTCAATATGGACTGGAAGGCCCCGGATAATCAGGCGGAGGTTGGCGCAAAACTCAGGGATGAATACAAGATTCGGACAACGGCCGAGCTGACGAGCTGCTCGACCTGTCATCGCTAATGGACGGTATGCGCGAGCACGAACAACACGAACACCTCGGCGGCCAGCACGATCGCAACGATCTGGCCAAAGGGGCGAAGTTGCACGAAGGCCCGATGGATCTGGCCACGGTGCGCGCCAAGCTCCAATCGAAAACCGGCAAGCAGTACTGGCGTACGCTTGAGGAACTCGCCGGTGATCCAGAATTCGAGGAGTTGCTGCATCGCGAATTTCCGCGTCAGGCGCCTTCCGAATGGGACGAAGGCGTCGACCGGCGCGATTTCCTGAAGTTGATGGCGGCGTCGCTGGCGTTCGCGGGTCTCTCCGGATGTGGCCGCACGCCCGAGCAGTACGTTGTGCCGTACGTCAAGCAGCCCGATGGGATGACCCTCGGCAAGCCGCAGTTTTACGCCACGGCCATGCCCTTTGGCGCGGATGCCATCGGCTTGCTGGTGGAAAGCCACGAAGGGCGGCCGACGAAGATCGAAGGCAACCCCGACCATCCGTCCAGCCTTGGCGCGACGAACGTATTCGCGCAGGCTTCGGTCCTGAATCTTTACGATCCGGATCGCGCGCAGACGGTGACGAAATTCGGAGAAATCCAGACCTGGTCGCTGTTTGTGGAAAGTGCGCAGGCCATCGCGGCGGAGATGAAAGGCACGAACGGCGCGGGTTTCCGCATCCTCACCGGCATCGTTAATTCGCCGACGCTCGCCGCGCAGATTCAGTCGCTCCTGACGCTTTTTCCGCAGGCCAAGTGGCACCAGTGGGAGCCGGCTGTCGGCGATGGCACGCGCGAAGGCGCGAAGCTGGCCTTTGGCAGCTACCTCAATACTGTTTATCGCCCGGAGAAGGCTGACGTCATCCTTTCACTCGATTCCGATTTCCTGGGCAGCGGCCCGGGACACATCCGCTACGCGAGAGAATTCTCGCGGCGCCGCAAGTTAAATGGTCCGAGTGACACGATGAACCGGCTCTATGTAATCGAGCCGACGCCGAGCGTCACCGGCGCGACTGCGGATCACCGCTTGCCTTTACGGGCTTCGGAAGTGGAGCTCTTCGCGCGTGCGTTGGCCGCGAAAGTCAGACCCGTCACGAAGCTTGACCCCTTGGCCCTTGCCCTTAATGCCGCGGTCTCGCCACCAGGTACTGAAAAATGGCTGGACGCCTTGGCCAAAGAGCTCATCAAGAATCATGGCAAATGTCTTGTCATCGCCGGAGAGCAACAGCCCGCTTCGCTCCATACACTAGTGCACGTGATCAACTCGGCACTCGACAATGTCGGGACAACGCTTTACTACACGGAGCCGGTGGAAGCGCATCCCGTGAATCACCTCGAATCGCTGCGCGAACTGTGCGCCGATATCGACACGGGAAAGGTCGAGACGCTGCTGATTCTCGGCGCCAATCCGGTCTATACGGCACCGCACGATTTTGATTTCGCGTCCAAGATCAAATTCGACGCTAGGACGAATCAAAAGAAAATCAAAAACACCATCCATGTCAGCTCGCATTTTGACGAGACTTCGGAACTCTGCGACTGGCACGTGGCCGAATCGCACTACCTCGAAACCTGGGGCGATGCGCGAGCTTTCGACGGTACGCTCAGCGTAGTTCAGCCGCTCATCGCGCCGCTCTACCACACGCACTCCTTGCGGGAGGTACTGGCGGCTTTCAGCGACAAGCCTGGTGTCAGTGACTATGATGCCGTGCGCGCTATCCCGGAGGCGATGGGGAAGCCTTCCTACATCTCGCCCCTCTCGGAAGGGAATGCTTTCGAAAAGTTCTGGCGAAAAACATTAAACGATGGCCTCGTCGCGGGTTCAGCATTCGCCCCTGTCAACGTCGCCCTGAAATTCAACGTTGCCAGCTTGCCCGTCGCGAAAACTACGCCCGCATCTGATATCGAATTCATCTTCCGGCCCGATCCATGCGTCTACGACGGCCGCTTCGCCAATAACGGCTGGCTGCAGGAATTGCCGAAGCCGGTCACCAAGCTCACCTGGGACAATGCTGCACTGGTCAGCCCGAAAACCGCGGAGAAACTCGGCCTGACGCACGATGTCGGAGCGCGTGGCGGCGAGCACGGCAAGATTTATTCGAACGTCATCGACATTTCGCTGTCGAACAGCAAAGTCACCGCTGCCGCGTGGAGACTTCCCGGCCAGGCCGATGGTGTCGTTGTTCTTCCGCTGGGATATGGCCGCAAGAAGGCGGGCTATACCGGCACGAACAAGGGTTTCAACGCCTACGCTGTACGCACTTCCGCCGCGCTTTGGACGGCCTCCGCCCCCAGCAGCGCGATCAAGAAAACCGGCGAAGATTATCCGCTCGCCTGCACCCAGTATCACTTCAGCATGGAAGGCCGGCAGATTCTGCAGACCGGCACGCTCGAGGAGTATCGCAAGAATCCGAATTTTGCCAACGAGCATGCCGAAGCGCCGCCGAAGGAACTGTCGCTTTACAACGGGGAGGCGGAATTCCCCTATCAGCGCGACAAGTGGGCGATGGCCATCGATTTGAACAAATGCAATGGCTGCAACGCTTGCGTGGTCGCTTGCCAGTCGGAGAACAACATCCCGGTGGTCGGCAAGGATCAGGTGATGCGCGGCCGCGAAATGCACTGGATCCGCATCGACCGCTATTACGAGAAGGCCAAATCCGCGACCAACGATCCGTCCACCTACGATGAGTCGCTTTTCAATCCGCCAACATTTTTCCAGCCGGTGCCGTGCCAGCAATGCGAGAACGCCCCCTGCGAGCAGGTCTGTCCCGTCGGCGCCACGGTGCACAGCGCCGAGGGCCTGAACGACATGGTCTACAACCGCTGTGTCGGAACGCGCTACTGCTCGAATAACTGTCCCTACAAAGTGCGCCGCTTCAATTTCTTGCGCTTCCAGGATTGGGAGACACCGCAACTCAAGCTCTTGCGCAATCCGGAAGTCACCGTGCGCAGCCGCGGCGTCATGGAAAAGTGCACCTATTGCGTGCAGCGCATCAACAACGCGCGCATTGAAGCGGAAAATTCCAACGCCCCGATCCACGATGGCGCGATCGTCACGGCGTGCGAACAAGCCTGCCCGACCGAGGCCATCGTGTTCGGCAACGCCAATGATCCGAGCAGCCGCGTCGCCAAGTTGAAAGCGCAGCAGCGTAATTACACGCTCCTCGGCGAACTAAACGCGCGGCCGCGCACCACCTATCTCGCTGCGGTGCGCAATCCGAATCCGGAATTGGAGTCGGCATGAGCGCCGGGCAACCGCCATTCGATTCTCCCAAAATCCGCCGGCTGACGCCGGTGATCGGGCCGGGGCATACCTATGGGTCGGTCACGGACAAAATCAGCGCGATCGTTCTCACGCGTCCGACTTCTCTCGGCTGGTTTGTGGGCTTTTCGATTGCCTTCAGCCTCATGGGGCTGATGACCGTCGCCATCGGCTGGCTGATCATCAAAGGCACCGGCATCTGGGGCATCAACGCCCCGATCGGCTGGGGTTTTGCGATTGTCAATTTCGTATGGTGGATCGGTATCGGTCACGCCGGCACGCTGATCTCCGCGATTCTGTTCTTGCTGAACCAGAAGTGGCGCACCTCCATTAACCGCTTTGCGGAAGCGATGACGCTTTTTGCCGTAGCTTGCGCCGGCATTTTCCCGCTGATCCACACCGGCCGGCCGTGGATGGCGTTTTACAT
>JBGQDD010000089.1:0-9928 GCA_041495665.1 Candidatus Acidiferrum sp. | reverse complement strand
GGAAAAAGGCGCAGCCACGCGCACCTCTCAGATTGTATTCGGCGAGAGGCAGCACCTGCTCCGCGTTCTGGATTCCCTGGAGGGCACGGATCTGCCGATCGCGCGCATGCAGCAGGAGCGGCGCATTCTGGAAGAATTGATTCACGCGCGGACCCGCGATTTGAATCAGATCAATACGGCGTGGGATGAAAAGATCGGGTTAGTGCTGAGCTCGGATGCCAAACCGGAAATGCTGGAAAAACTGGTGAAGCAAGCGCCGGAAGAGGATTTTTATCTGCTGCGGCTGATCAGCGAGCACCCGCGAGCCAATGCGAAAACACTGAACAAGCTGGCGAAACATCAGTATGGGGCGATTCGCGAAAATGTGGCGCGGCATCCCAACGCGGACGCTTCCACGCTGACGTGGCTGAGCCGGGATCGCAGCCAGCCGCTCTGGTATCTCGTGGCTTTCAATCCCAACACGCCGACGCCGCTGCAGCGGCGGTTGCGCGATCGCCTGAAGCGCCTGGGCGAAAACCAAGCTTCCAAGTAAGTCTGATCATTGATCCCCATTTTTATTTTGTAGCTTTGTGTTTTTGAACGCCCTGGGTGTGTTCTTCCGCGGGGCTGGAGCGGATTTCCCAAGCAATACAGGATGTGTGCATCGGCCACCAGCAGAAAATAGTAGAATGCCGCGCGGTGTGGTGTGCTGAATTGAGGTCTGCGCTTGGCTGAAAATCGTACTGAAGATCACGGCAAACTCCCGGCGGGTTGGCGATTCTCCGGGTGGTGGATTCTTGCGGTAGTCGCGATCTCTGCCGTGATTCTTGTTCCGTGCTGGTGGCACAGGCGCATTGAGGCGGGTGACCTGGCCAGCCATGTGTACAACGCGTGGCTGGCGCAATTGATCGGAAAGGGACAAGCGCCGGGGCTGTACATCGCGAAACAATGGAACAATGTGTTGTTTGATGTCGCGCTGCTGCGAGTGGCGAATCTTGTGGGCATTGCGGCGGCGCAGAAGATTGTTGTGTCGATTGGCGTGCTGGTGTTTTTCTGGGGAGTTTTCGCGTTTGTTGGGGCGATCACGGGACGGCCGCCGTGGTTTCTCACACCCTGCATGGCCATGCTGGCGTACGGCTATTCTTTCAGCATGGGGTTCATGAACTATTATTTGTCGCTGGGGCTGGCTTGCTTTGGGTTGGCGATTCTTTGGCGAGGACGGGGAATCGATTGGATTGCCGGCGCGCTATCCGCTCTGCTGGCGATGTTCGCTCACCCGATCGGGTTTCTCTGGATGGTTGGCACGCTCGCGTACACCAGAGTCAGAGCGAAATTGCCGGGGTGGTGGAAATTGGCGCTGCCGCTGGCGGCCGCGAGCGGGTTTGCCGCGGTCTGTTGGTACGCGGCGCATCGGCCAACGTTGCTGGCGGATTGGGATCGCGGGCCGTTTTATCTCTACAACGGCGCAGATCAACTGGGACTTTACGGAAAGCGTTATTTCGTTCTCGCGGGGGCCGCATTCTTGTTCGGTGTCATTTGTTTGGCCGTGGATCTCTACTCGCGCCGGAGCGACCGCTCCTCCTGGAAACCATTCGAATTGCCGTTCGAACTGTATATGGTGACTTTTTGCGCGACGGCGCTGCTACCCGAAAATTTGCGGCCATCCATTTATTCCGGATGGATTGGCCTGTTAGGTTCAAGGCTTACAACGATTTCGGCCATTCTTGGCCTGAGTTTTCTTGGATACCTGAAGCCGCGGAGATGGCATCTCGCCGGATTCGGCGTTTGCGCCATGCTTTTCTTTGCGTTCCTCTATCAGGACACGGGCTGGCTGAACCTGCTGGAAGCGAACGCAGAAAAGTTAATGGGAGATCTGCCCGCGGGGACCCGGGTGATCGTGACCATCGACGCTCCGGCGGATTCGCGGATCGCGTTTATTGGCCATTCGGTCGAGCGTGCCTGCATCGGGCATTGTTTCAGCTACGCGAACTATGAGCCGGCCTCGGGGGAGTTCCACGTGCGCGTTCGAAAGGGAAGTCCGGTGGTCACTTCCTCAACGGACGATGCGGAAGACATGGCGTCCGGGGAGTATGAGGTGGATGACGCGGATCTTCCCATCAAGCAGATTTATCAGTGCGATGAGGAGGATCTGACGAAGCTGTGCATTCGCGACCTGGAAGCTGGGGAGACCAACGGACGGATGGGGTTCAAACCGCCTTCGCGGTGATAGCGAAAACTCTTAGGTACTAACGTGTTCTAGGCGCTTGAGCTTCGGCAACGCGCTGATCGATTTACCGGACTTCCGTTTGGCGAGACGGATCTCATAAAGACTCTGCAAATTCAGTCAAAACTCCGCAGTTGTGCCAAAGAAATGGGCAAGGCGTAGCGCCGTATCCCCTGTGATGGCTCGCCGTCCATTTAGAATCTCGGCAATGCGATTGGTCGGAACATCGAGTTGCCGCGCAAATTCGGCGGCGCTCATTCCCAACTCGCGAAGTTCTTCGGCCAAGTGCTCGCCTGGGTGAATTGCGGTTACGGTCATTGTTTTCTCTCAATGATAATCCACAATCTCGACGCTGGATGGGCCCGGGGCATCTCCTGTTCATTCAGACTTCGCCACAGTGGAAACGCTCGCTGTTACGGGTAGGACACCATTTGGGCGTTCCAAAAGACCGACTACGGAGCTTTGACAGGGTGGATTTCGCTAGCAATTGCATCGGCGCGCTGCTGTGCCTTGGCTGCCGCGTCTTCCTGTCCGGTTTGTTGGAGCAAGAGGATATAGTCACGCAGCACCGATTGAATGGCCTTGGCATACTGATTCTTGAAGAAGTCCCCGTCCATGTGCTCTCGCGCCAACCGTAGCGTGGATTCTGCTTTCTCGTAATAGGACTGGGCCTTCTGAGTGTCGCCTGTTGCGTGATACCCGAGGGCTACATGGTGGTAAGCGTAGCCGAGTTCGGCCTCGGTGGGCTTCAGGCTCGCTTCGCCGATGGCCAACTCGGTTTTGAAAAAGCTCAGGGCCTCGGCGAACTTCTTCTCGTAGAGCAACGCCTCCCCGGCCAGTTCGTTCGCTGTCCGGCGTTCGTTTTGTCGTTCAGACGGCAGTTTCTCTGAAAGTTCCACTGCTGATTTGCACGATGCCTCGGCTTCCGCGTACTTCTGCGCCTTCAGCAAATTCCTGCACTCGCCCTCGCGTTTGAAGTAGTCTTCGTTGCTCTTCTGCTCCGCCTGATAGCCGGCATCGGAGATCCCGAGTGAGAACGGCACCTCAACCTCGGTGCTCACCGCGACTGGCTGGTCGTCCGCGAGGAAGGGCGCGTACTGCCATTGCTTCACTGCATTAATGGCTGCTTGCACCAATAGTGGATGCCCGCTCACCACGTTCACCGAGTCAACGGTTCCCGTTTTCGAGATAACCACCTGCAACCTCACTTTGCCTTGAATCCGAACTTGCTTCGCGAGCGGCGGGTAGACTGGCGCGACCTTCTTGATGAGGTTCTGTTCGGCCTGTTCCGGTTTGACGGCGGTTGTTCCGTGTTCAGTTTGCTTAACCGGATCGCGAACAAGATGGCGCTGGCCCCAAGAAAGCGGTACAAAGAATGAAACCGTCGCGATAAAGAAGCAGGCGGGTGCTAGGGAGAACCTATTCCGAAAATTCACTTGGTCGTGAGGCACCGACGAAGTATATCATTCGCGTACTATCCTTTGGAGATTGCGTATCGCGCCACCCGGCCAACTACCTAGTCTCAGCCGGGGCGGCGAGTGGAAGACAAATTGGCTCTTGCACCAGTCCAATATCTGGTAGAATTGGCCGAGGGTGAGAGACAATGCTTCCACTCCATCTCCAGCCACAGAGCCACGTTCCGCTGTACATCCAACTTCGCGACCAATTGCGCGCCCTCGTTCATGCGGGCGATTTGCGCCCGGGCGACCGCATTCCGGCCAGCCGCGAACTCGCGACTATGCTTGGCGTTCACCGCACGACGGTGGCAAATGCTTACGCCGAGCTGGAATCGGAAGGGCTGATTCAGGGGCACGTAGGACGCGGCACGTTCATCACGGGGAACGGCAATGGACTGAAGATCACGCCGCCCGCGCCTCCGGTACTGAATGGAAACGGGGGAATCCGGTGGGAACTGCTCTTTGCGGATGAACGAGGGGAAGAGATCCTCAGCCGCCTCACTGCCAATGTGCCGGAAGACGCGCTCTCTTTTGTGATGGCGCGCCCGGCAGAGGAGTTCTTTCCCATCGAGGAGTTGCAGGCCTGCGTGAACGCGGTGCTTCGGCGCGAAGCCGCGGAAGTGCTGAATCTGGGCCCGTCGGATGGCTATCCACCATTGAAAGAAGCGCTGCTGGAGCTGCTTCATCACGACGGCATCGCGGCCAAAGATGAAAACCTGCTCATCACCGATGGATGCCAGCAGTCCTTCGATCTGATCAGCAAAGCGTTTGTGCGTGCGGGCGATTCCGTGATTATGGAAAACCCGACGTATCCGGGGGCGGTGGCGATCTTCCACGGAGCGCGCGCGCGGTGCCTGAGCGTTCCGATGAACACTCATGCGGAACCGGGGACGCCGCTGGGTCTGGATCTGGAGGCGCTGGAAGCGACGCTGGCTGCGAATCGCGTCAAGCTCATCGTGCTTACGCCGGATTTCCAAAATCCGACGGGAACATCGATGCCGTTGGCATCGCGGCGCAAAGTATTGGAGCTGGCCGGGCGCCATCAGGTCCCGGTAGTGGAAGATCACATTTACGCGCGGCTGCATGCGCGGGAGGAACGCATCCCTTCGCTGAAGCAGCTCGACCGCTCGAACCTGGTCATTCACATCGACAGTTTTGCGAAAGTGGCTTTTCCGGGTTTGCGAGTAGGCTGGATCGTCGCTCCCGCAACGGCGATTGAACGCCTGCGCGTGGTGAAGCAGACGACCGACCTGCATACGGATCAACTGGCGCAAGCTACGCTCGCGGAATTTCTGCGGCGCGGACTTTTCAGCAAGCATCTCGCCAAGATGCGCAAGGTCTACGGCTCGCGGCTGGTGGCATTGGATGAAGCACTACGGAAACACATGCCCGAGGGCACACGCTGGACAAAGCCAGAGGGCGGTATGTGTTTATGGCTGGAGCTTCCTCCGGGATTCGATGCCAGTGAATTGCTCATCCACGTGAAAGAACGCGGTGTGCTGTTTGCGCCGGGACGGTACTTCTACGTGCAATCGCCGATGCCGAATACGCTGCGGCTGGGATTTGCGAGCCTGGACGAAAAGCAGATTGCGCGAGGCGTGGCGACGCTGGCGGAGTTGTTGAAGATTGAAATGCGCAAAAGGCAGCGCGGGGTGCGGCGGGCGGAACGCAGCCGGGTGGCATTGGTCTGAAGGAGCGAGACGCTTTTGACCGACACCATCAGGCTGGAACCGAATCCGGCGAACAAGTGCTTTGGCTGCGGCGGAGATAATGCCGGCGGGATGAAGCTGACGTTTGAGCAGGACAACGTGAATCGGCGGATTGTGGGACGGTTTGTTCTTGGAGAACGGTATCAGGGCGGCGGGGGATTTGCTCATGGCGGAATCATCGCGGTGCTTTTGGATGAAGCGATGGGGAAGGTTTGCCGGTTTCGCGAGGTTCGCGCGGTGACGGCGGAATTGACGGTGGAGTACTTGAAGCCGGTCGACGTGATGAATGAGATTGTGGTTGAGGGGCGCGAGGCGGAGATGAAGGGGAGAAACATTTTTATGACCGGCGAGATTCGCGATACGGCCGGGATGGTGCTGGCGAGGAGCAGGGCGAGATTCGTGGTGCTCGGGCAAAAGTAAAGGAATAAAGAAAAGATTTGACGGAGAGAGACCGTCGAGAATTTCCAGTAGCGAGAGGAGAAGCGCAATGGACACGAAAAAGGTGAATGGCAGCGGCAACGGGAGCAAGGGATCGAATGAATGGCGCGTGAAGGTCGGGCTGGCCGAGATGCTCAAGGGTGGTGTGATCATGGACGTCACGAACGCCGAGCAGGCGAAGATCGCCGAAAAGGCCGGCGCTTGCGCGGTGATGGCGCTGGAGCGCGTGCCTTCGGATATCCGCAAAGAGGGCGGGGTGGCGCGCATGGCGTCGATCAAAGTGATCCGCGAGATCATGGCCACGGTGACGATTCCGGTGATGGCCAAGGTGCGCATCGGACACTTCGCGGAAGCGGATGTGTTGCAGGCGCTGGAAGTGGACTTCATCGACGAGAGCGAGGTATTGACGCCGGCCGATGAAGAAAACCACATCTGGAAACACGATTACCGCGTGCCGTTTGTTTGCGGCGCGCGCAATCTTGGCGAAGCGCTGCGGCGCATCGCGGAAGGCGCGGCGATGATTCGCACCAAGGGCGAAGCGGGCTCCGGAAACGTGGTGGAAGCGGTCCGGCACATGCGCGCGATCGTCAGCCAGATGAGGAAGCTGACCACCATGCGCGATGACGAGCTGATGCGCGAAGCGAAAGAACTGGGCGCGCCGCTCGAACTGATTCGCCAGATCGCCAAGACCGGCAAGCTGCCGGTACCGAATTTTTCCGCGGGCGGCATCGCCACTCCGGCGGACGCTGCGCTGGTGCGGCGGCTGGGCGCGGAAGCGATCTTTGTCGGATCGGGGATCTTCAAGTCCAGCGACCCCGAGACGCGCGCGAAGGCGATTGTGAAGGCGGCGACGCATTTCGAAGATCCCAAGGCCGTACTCGAAGCTCACGAAGAACTGGGCGAAGCCATGCCGGGTCTGGATATCCGGCAGATGGAAGAGAAAGACATGCTCTCGACGAGGGGATGGTGAACGATCCTCAAGTATTTTTAGTTGGGACGTAAGGGGCGCAGCATGCTGCGTCCCCATAGGGAAATTGTGGAGTGCGTGAAGTGAAAATCGGAATATTGGCGGTTCAAGGAGACTTTGAAGCGCACGCGGCAATGCTGGCGCGGCTGGGGGCGGAAACGGCGGAGGTGCGCACACCGGCCGATCTCGAGGGCTGCAACGGTTTAGTTTTGCCTGGTGGCGAGAGCACGACACAGTTGCAGTTCCTGCAAGAAGAGGGCCTGGCGGGCGCGATCGGGAAATTCGCGGAACAAGGTGGAGCGATATTCGGGACGTGCGCCGGGGCTATACTGCTCGCTACGGAAGTGCAAAATCCGAGGCAGGACTCCTTGAAACTTCTGGACATGACCGTGCTGCGAAATGGCTACGGGCGGCAGATCGCCAGCGACGTGGTCAGCGGCCCAACGAACCTGAAGAAAGAGCCGCTGGAAATGGTTTTTATTCGCGGCCCCATCATCGAGCGGGCCGGCCCGGGCCTGAAGGTTCTCGCGGAGTACGCCGGGAAGCCCGCGCTGGTACAGTGTGACCACATTATGGCGGCCACGTTTCATCCGGAATTGACAGACGACACCACCGTGCATGAACATTTCCTCGGTCTGGTGGCGGCGGGAACGAGTCAGACAGCGGGCAGCGCAAAGTCCTAATCGTGGGAAAAGACAAGAAGGCAGACGCTAGTCCCCGGCGGTCGAGCCGGACAAAGGTTCTCTTTGTGTGCGTGGGGAACGCCTGCCGCAGTCCCATGGCCGAAGCCATCGCCCGCTATGACGCCGCAGATGTGATCGAAGCCTCCAGCGCGGGTTTGAGTCCGATGGGATCCATCGCCGAGCAAACCAAGCAAACGCTGATTCTGAATGGTTATTCCGCAAACGGACTGACTTCCGATACGCTCACCCGCGAGGCTGCCGATGCCGCGGACATCATCATTAACATGACCGGCAAGCCTGGAGAGGAAACGTTTTGGGATCAGGAGAAAGTCGAGGATTGGATGGTGCAGGATCCTTACGGCGCCGTGCCCGAGACATATCAGAGGGTATTCGAAGGCATCAAGCGGCGCGTAAACCAGCTGGCGCTGGGTCTGAGAGAGAACCGGCAGAACAAAACAAAGGCAAAATAGGAGTGGCGTTGCGGCGAGAAAAAACAAGCGTATCGCAGGAAGACTATCTGAAGGCCATCTGGGAGATGCTGGAAGAGGACCAGATGCCCATCAGCGCGAGGCTCGCCGAGGAATTGAAAGTTACTCCTCCGGCGGTGACTGCCGCTTTGAAGCGCATGACGCGCGACGGCCACGTGCGCGTGGAGCGCAGCGGACGGATCGATCTGACGCAAAAGGGCCGCAAGCGTGCAGAACATCTCGCGTTACGGCATCAGCTCGCGGAGATGCTGCTGACCGAAGTGATTGGACTTTCCTGGGCGAAGGCTCATGACGAGGCGGAGCGGCTGGAACACGCCATTTCGCCGGAAGTGGAAGCGCTGCTGCTCAAGCGATTCGGAGACAAGAAGAGCTGCCCCCATGGCGTGCCCATGCGCGGAGGCATCGCCCAGCTTCGGAAGCAGGGTGCCGTGCTGCTCGCCGATTTGCGTGCGAAGGAAGCGGGCGAGATACTTTGCGTTTACGAGAAGGATCCGCAATTTCTGGAATTCCTGGAAGGGCTGCGCTTGCGGCCATCGACGACCGTGGAGGTGCTAAGGCGCGAGTACGATGAAACGATGACTCTGCGCTCCGGCGGGAAGACGATGCACCTCGGCAAGCCTGCCACGACGCGCATTTGGGTGCGGCGTCTCAGCGCGTGAGAAACGAGTCGTAAGTTCTTAGTTCTTAGTGAAAGAGATTTCCTGGCGCTGATTTCCGCCCCTGGTAAGGACCAGCTTCTAACTGTTGCGTCGATGGGTCGGAGACTGAGGCCGGTCATTTTCGGTCGTCGACGAACGCCAAGCGGCTGTCGTTGCCTCCCTAGGTGGTCGGACCTTTCGGCCTAAACCTTGTTCCTGTCGTTGTAAGTACGAGAGGTCCCTCGTCGAGCTGTTCCTCGGAACCGCTGAACCTCATCGGAAAAGCTGGTTAACAATACCCTCCTCCCCCCTGTTTTTCTTAAGTGTTGATTCTAAAGGGAGTTAAAGTCCTTTAGAATGAACACTCTTATAAGTGTTGATTCTAAAGATAGTTACGGGAGGAAATGGGGGTCTTGCAAGTTCTTTGTTTGCAACACTTCTGAAGGCCCTTGGAGCGAAGATTTCTCGCACAGGGGGCGAACAGAAGCGCTGGTCCAGAGAATTTGGGAGGAATCGAGCGCAGCTCGGCACGGAAACGGGTGCGGCAATGGGTGGAAGACGGAAAGCCGAAGAAGCTACGCAGAGTTACCTATGAAAAATTGTACCACATGGCTATCGAAGTTCAAGTGCGATTTGCAGGACAACTTGCGTTCCAATGAAAGGTCAATTTGAGCTGAATTGGTTGTTTCCCAGGCTGGGGCTACTGAAGAGTTGGCGGAGTTTCAGTTGTCCGGTGAGCGCGCTAATAGGGAGTTAGTCTTTATTAGCCGCAAACGTTTGACGAATACCGTCTAGTACAAAGGACGCGATAGAACATGGCGCAGTTCTCAACAGCCCTCGATTTACCGCAGGGTTGAATGATTTGATTGCAAGAATGAAATCATGAGAGCCGTCGATTTTAGGCAGCGACGAACCTTCCTCTTCGGTGCACAACTTCCACTTGTCCCAGCGTGCAGGGATCTGGAGACCCACAGCTTACAGGCTATTTGGCATTGACTACCTCAGGCACGGAACTCCGCCGATTCGCATAACTTACCAGGATCTGATCGAGTTCCTGCGGCCGGATGGGTTTCGTCAGGTAATTATCCATTCCCGCAGCCAGGCATCGATCGCGGTCGCCTGTCATGGCATGGGCGGTCAAGGCGATGATGGGTTGGCGCTTTCCGGTCTTTTTTTCTTTTTCCCGGATAATCGCGGTCGCCTCAAGTCCGTCCATACCCGGCATTTGCACGTCCATAAGAACCAGGTCAAAGCTTCCTTGGTTAAGTGCCTCGAGGGCTTGTCGCCCATCGGCGGCCAACGTGACGCGATGTCCTCGTTTCTCAAGCAAACGCATGACCAACCG